>NZ_JBHYWP010000017.1:73537-91260 GCF_042751845.1 Streptomyces sp. NPDC059398
GGGGGGGCCCTGACCCGTGTGCGCCCTCCCCGGGGCGCGTTGAGACAGCTCCACGGGCCCCTGGCTCCGTACTGCCGGGTGATGCAGGTCACACAAGGATTCCAGGGGTGCGGAAGCAACCATTCAGCGGGCCGGCCGGTCATCCATGCATAGCCACCAGTGGCCCCACCCGTGTGCGTCAGCACCACGACAGGGCCGGGCGGCGGCGTCTCGGGAGGGCTGCACTCGGAGGGGGGTGCAGCCCTCCCGCACACCACGAGCCGCCCGACAGGCAGGCTACTTCCGTGGCCCCGCGGGCTCATCGGCGCCCGCCGGCCTCTTCGGCGGAACCACCGGCACCTCCAGGAACGGCAGCCTCAGCGCGCCGAAAGCTGAAGCCGGTACGGCCGGTGACCCCGGTTCGACGGCGGCGAGACGCTCGTACGGCTCCCCCTGCGCGGGGCGCGGATCAGCGTCGCCCTTGTTGGGCCAGAACGACATGGCGCGCTCCGCCTGCGCGGTGATGGTCAGCGAAGGGTTGACGCCGAGGTTCGCCGAGACCGCCGACCCGTCGACCACGGAGATCCCCGGATGCCCGTACAGCCGGTGGTACGGGTCGATCACCCCCTCGTCGGCCGACGCACCGATCGGGCAGCCGCCCAGGAAATGGGCGGTCAGGGGGGTCCCCATCAGCTCGCCGACGTTCGACCCGGCGAAGCCGTTGATCTCCTCGGCGATCAGGGTCGCGGCCCGGGTGCCCTCGGCGATCTGCTTCGGGTTGGGCGCGCCATGGCCCTGCCTGGCCGTCAGCAGCCCCCGGCCGATTCCCCCCTGTTTGCGGTAGGTCGTCAGGGAGTTGTCCAGCGACTGCATCACCAGACCGATGATGGTCCGCTCGGACCAGCGCCGGTTGGAGAGTGAACGGGCCGTCAGCCAGGGGTGTCTGGCGACATTGCCGAGCCACCCGAGGACCCGCCTCGATCCGAAGGGCACCTGGATGATGGACATCGCGCCCATCGCGTTGGACCCCTTGCCGTACCGGACCGGCTCGATATGGGTGTTCGCGTCCGGGTGGATCGACGAGGTGATCGCGACACCCCGGGTGAAGTCGGCCTTCGGTACGCCGTGTTTCCTGCGGTAGCGGCGGTCCGTGGTCTGCGAGCCCACCAGCGCCTCGGAGTTGGTGCGGGTCAGTTCCCCGAGCTTCGGCGAAAGGCGCGGCAGCAGCCCCTGGTCCCGCATGGTGTGGAGCAGGGTCTGGGTGCCGTACGTCCCCGCGGCGACCACCACCTGCCGGGCCCGCAGCACCCGCGGCCCCTTCTTGCGGGCGTCGGTCCTGACCGTGGTGACCCGGTATCCGCCCTCGCCGTGCTCGGCTATCGCGGTCACGGAGGTCAGGGGGTGGATGACCGCGCCCGCCTTCTCCGCGAGGTAGAGGTAGTTCTCGGTGAGGGTGTTCTTCGCTCCGTGGCGGCAGCCCGTCATGCACTCGCCGCACTCGGTGCACGCCTTGCGGGAGGGGCCCGCCCCACCGAAGTAGGGGTCGTCGACGGCGCGGCCCGGCTCGGCACGCGCCGTCCCGTCCGAGTCCTCTCCGTCACCGAAGAAGACACCGACGGGCGCCAGGTGGAAGGAGTCCCCCACCCCCATCGCGTCGGCGGACGCCTTCAGATGGACGTCCGACGGCGTCATCGTCGGGTTGATCCGCACCCCGAGCATGCGCTGCGCCTGGTCGTAGTAGGGCGCCAGTTCGTCCCGCCAGTCCGTGATGGACGCCCACTGCCGGTCCTTGAAGAACGGCTCCGGCGGGACGTACAGCGTGTTGGCGTAGTTGAGGGAGCCGCCGCCGACCCCCGCGCCCGCCAGCACCATGACATTGCCGAGGAGGTGGACGCGCTGGATGCCGTAGAGGCCGAGCGCCGGGGCCCAGAGGTAGTTCCTGATGTCCCAGGAGTTCCTGGGGAGGGTGCCCGGCGTGAAGCGGCGGCCCGCCTCCAGGACGCCGACCCGGTACCCCTTCTCGGTGAGCCGCAGCGCGGTGACCGAGCCGCCGAAGCCGGAGCCGACCACCAGGACGTCGTAGTCGTACGGTGCGTCGGCCGCGTCCTCACCGCGGACAGAGTTCTCCTGTGACATGGACTCTCCTCGTGGGCAATGAGCGGGGTACGGAGCCGGACAGGGGCAGCGCAGGGGGTCAGGGCGGTCGGCAGGGCAGGGTCAGCGCAGCCGCAGGGCCTTCATCGCCCTGAGGCTGCGGCTCATGAAGGCGGCGTACTTCTCGTCGTCCATACCGAAGGACGGCGCCATCGGCATCACCCGCTGGTGGGCGACGGTCTGCGCCTCGGTGTACTTGAGGATGCCCTCCGAGCCGTGCCGGCGGCCGAGTCCCGAGTCCTTCATGCCGCCCATCGGGGACTGCACGCTGCCGTACGCGGGCGCGTACCCCTCGTTGATGTTGACCGTGCCGGTCCGCAGCCGGGTCGCGACCGCGTGACCGCGGCTTCCGCTCCTGGTCCAGACGCTCGCGTTGAGGCCGTAGGGCGTGGCGTTGGCGGTCGCGACCGCCTCGTCCTCGTCCTGGAAGCGGTAGACCGAGACCACCGGGCCGAAGGTCTCCTCATTGCAGACGGCCATCGGCGCCTCGACGCCCTCCAGGATGGTCGGCTCGTAGAAGAGCGGGCCGATGTCCGTACGGTGCACCCCGCCCGCGATCACGGTGGCGCCCTTGGAGACCGCCTCGTCCACGTGCCGCCGTACGGCCTCCAGCTGCCGTTCTCCGGCGAGGGAGCCCATGTCGGCGCCGTAGGCGAGCGAGGCGCCGAGGCGCATCGCCTTCGTGCGTGCGGCGAAACGCTCCAGGAACGCGTCGGCGACCGACTCGTGGACGTACAGCCGCTCGATGGAGATGCAGAGCTGGCCCGCCGACGAGAAGCAGGCGCGGACCGCGCCCGCGGCCGCCTTCTCGATGTCCGCGTCCTCCAGGACCAGCATGGCGTTCTTGCCGCCCAGTTCGAGGGAGACGCCGATCAGCCGGTCGGCCGCGCCACGGGCGACCTCGCGGCCGGTGCGGGTCGAGCCGGTGAAGGAGACGAAGTCGGCGCGCTTGACCAGTTCGGGTCCGATGACCGGGCCATCGCCCAGCACCACCTGGAAGACCTCGGCGGGCAGTCCGGCCTCGATGATCAGGTCCCGGGCCCAGAGCGCGGTCAGGGCGGTCTCGGTGTCCGGCTTCATCACCAGGGCGTTGCCGGAGACGAGGGCGGGCAGGGCGTCGCCGATGGAGAGCTCGAAGGGGTAGTTCCAGGGGGCGATCTGGCCCACCACACCGCGCGGCTGGCGCACCTCGGTGACCTTGGTGAACGTCGGGATCGCGCCGGTGTGCCCCTTGGGCTTGAGATACGAGGGCGCCTTGCGGCCGTAGTGGCGTGCCGCGACGGTGACGGCCTGGACCTCTTCGTGGGCGTGCAGCCTGGCCTTGCCGGTCTCCAGCTGGATGAGGTCGAGGACCTCGGCCTGCCGGGAGAGCACCAAGTCGTGGAAGCGCAGCAGGACGGCCGCCCGGGTCCGGACGGGGGTCGCGGCCCAGGCGGCCTGGGCGGCGCGGGCCCGCTCGAAGGCGGTCGCGACGTCGTCCGGGGTCGACTCGGGCAGATCGGCCAGCTTCCCGCCGGTGAACGGGGTGTGGTTGGCCGTCCGTCCGGAACCCACCACACCGCGGGTCAGCTGGGCGACCACCTCGGGGGTGACCACATCGGCCGCGGTACGCACTCCGGAAGGGGCGGGGGCGATCGGGTTCGTGCCCTGGGGGGCCGTGGCGGTGGGAGCCTGCGAGTCCGTCATGAGGGGAGGCTATGCCCCGGCGCAGCGTTTCGGTACCCATCAGTAACGCCTTTTCACGGTCCCCACATATGCCGCCAGTGATCGCTGGCGACATAACCCCTGATCAGGCGGGTTGACCGCTGGAGCCATGGCGACCATGACCAACAGCGGCCCCGGACTTCAGCGGCGGTCCGCGGTGCCACCCGCTGCCGTCGGCACGGTGAAGGAGCCGACGGCCGTGGTGAAGTGGCGTTGCGCCGTGCCGAGGCGGCCGACCGGCGCCGACACCCAGACGTCGTAGAGGCGGCCGTCCTGCTCCCAGCAGAGGTCGTACGTGTGACGGGCGCCCTCACCCCTGGAGTAACCGTTCCAGGTGAACTCCCAGAGCGCCGCCTCATGTCCGTCGTGCGTCGCCGCGGTGACGGTGCCGTCCCGGTACCCGGGGTTGGTACGGGGCCCCGCCGCGTCCGATGCGCGCTGTGTCGCCATCGGCCCGCCGCCGGGGCCGCCGTGGATCCGGATGCCGATACGGAAGACCTGCCCTGGCGTCAGGTAGTAGACGCGCTTCTCGTCGGTGGAACGGGTGGCATCGTCCGGGACGGCGAGGGAGAAGCCCCCGGGGTCGTCGGCCCTGCGGTACCCGGGCGGCGCCGGCGACGCCCGGCGGGCCGGCGTCCCCGCGGGAGTGGAACCGGGCCCCGCCGCGCGGCCCGGATGCTGCCGCGTTCCGTGGTCCGCGGTGGCCGTGGGCCCAGCGGCCGGTACGGAGGTCACGCTCCGGGACGGTGCGGCGCTGCCCGTACGATCCGCTCCCGCGCCGCCGATCCCATACAGGACGAGCCCGTACAGGACGATCCCGGCCCCGGTGACCCCGGCGGCCAGCACTCCCCCGACGAGGGCGGCCCGCCGGAGCACGGGTCGCGGGGGCCGGGACGGCAGCCCGTCGGGGAACACGGCGGCCGACCCGGCGGGGGACACGGCGGCCGACCCGGCGAGTGGCCCGGCGGCGGGAGGCGGCATCTCCGGGGTGGGTGAGGCGCCGGGGGCGGGTGCGGGATCCGGGGTGAGAGAGGCGCCTGGGGCGAGGGAGAGACCCGGGGCGGGTGCGACGTCCGGGACGGGTGGCACATTGGGGACGGGTGCGGGATCCGGGGCGGGTGCGACATTCGGGACCGGTGGCACGTTGGGGACGGGTGCGGGATCCGGGGCGGGTGCGACATTCAGGGCAGGTGGCACGTTGGGGACGGGTGCGGGATCCGGGACGGGTGCGGGGTCCGGAGTGGCTGAGGAACCGGGCGCGGCGGGGGCGCTCGGCGCGGGAGGGGCATCCTGCACAGAAGGGGTATCCGGCACGAAAGGGATGCCGCCACCAGCGCATCCCCCCACATACACCCCCAGGAGCCGCTCCGCCTCGTCCACGCCCATCCGGCGGGCCGCATCCCGTTCGAGCAGACCCAGGACGACGGGCAGCAGCGGCCCGGCCCCGGCGGGCGGGCGGATCTCATCGGTGACCACCGCGTGCACCACCCCGACCAGCGAATCCCGGTGGAAGGGCGACTCCCCGCTCAGCGCGGCACACAGCAGCGCGCCCAGCGACCAGAGGTCGGACGCGGGCCCGGCCACCGCGCCCTGCACCCGTTCCGGCGAGGTGTACTCGGGGGAGCCGAAGAACGCTCCCGGCTCGCTGATCGTGGTCGCCCCGTCGAGCCGCGCGATCCCGAAGTCGGTGAGGACCACCCGGCCGTCGCTCTCCAGCAGGACATTGCCGGGCTTGATGTCCCGGTGCAGTACGCCCCTGGCGTGCGCCGCCCGGAGCGCGCCCAGCAGCGCCACCCCGATCCGCGCGGCCTCCCGGGTGCCCACCGGGCCGTGCGCGGAGAGCCGGTCGGCCAGTGAACCGCCGACCACCAGCTCCATGACAATGTACGGGCGTTCGTCCTCGACGACCACGTCGTGGACGACGATCACATGCGGATGCTTGATCTGCGCGACCGCCCGCGCCTCACGCAGCGCCGACGCCGGGGCAGCCCCGGTCTCCGTGTTCAGCTCCTTGACGGCGACCTCCCGCCCGAGCAGCTGGTCGGTGGCCCGCCAGACCGTACCCATACCGCCGCGGCCGATCCGGTCCCCCACCAGATAACGTCCGGCGATCAGGCGGCTGTTACTCAGACGGCTGTTACGCGGATCCTGTGCCACTTGTCCCCCTACGTCCCCCGGGGGTCCATCATGCCGCACGGACGCCGCGCAGCAGCGGCGCCGGCCGGAGCATGTACGGAGACGCGCTCCGCACCGCACCGGCCGGGTTCAGCCCGGCGGCTGCCAGTAGCGCAGGATCGTGTCGAACCGGCTGCGGTCCCAGTCCTTGGCCGGCCCGCCCATGTAGATCGCGTACTCGGCCTGGCCGTGGTTCACGTTGTACATCTGGTCGATGGCCCGGCGCTTCCCCGGCTGCCCCTTGGTCTCGGTCCAGGTGAACTCCCAGAGCGCGGCGTCCTCGTCGCGGAAGTTGTTCACGTGCAGCGTGATCCGCCGGTAGTCGGGGAGACGCTTCAGCTGCGGTTCCAGGGCGAGTTCATGCAGGTAGGGGGTCGAGTAGTCCGGGCTCTTGTCGATGCTGATCCGGATGAAGTGGTTGCCGTCGTCCGGCGTGTAGTCGATCTCGTTGGAGCCGTCCATCTGACGCTTCCAGCCATTGGGCAGAACGAGACTGAAACCCTCGGGCTCGGTCACCCGGTGCCAGCCCGCCGGTATGCCTCCGCGCGGCTTGGGCTGCTGACCGCCGCCCGAGCCGCCGGTTCCCGAGGCCGTGTCGCCGCCGGAACGGCTGCCCCCGTTCCCGTACTTCATGATGCCGAAGCCGACCCCGGCACCGATGACCACGGCGAGCGCGAGGACCAGGGCCCCGGTCCGTATCCGGCGCCGCTTCCGCCCGGCGGGGCCGGCCGGGGACGGAGCACCGGCCCCGGAACCCGGCGCGGTCCCGGGCGCGGTGGCGGGCCCGGCGGCCGGCACGGTCCCGAGTGCGGGTGCGGACAGGGCCGTGGATGCCGCTGCCGGTATCTCCGCCGGTATCGCCTCCGGTACGGGCGGGGCAGCCGCCTGTCCGGCGGGCGCATCCGCACCGGACGGCATACTGATCCGGCTCGTGGGTGTGGCGTCCTGGAGCATGCCCTCGGCGACCAGCTGCGTCGGGACGTACGCCTCGGCCTGCCGCGGCTTGCGCCCCTCCATCGCGTCGAGCAGCATGCGCTCCGCCTCGGCGGGTCCCGGCCGTTCCGCGGGGTCCTTGCGCAGCAGTCCGGTGATGACGGGGGTGAGCGGCCCGGCCCGGGTGAGCTTCGGCGGCTCGTCGTTGACGACGGCCTGGAGTGTGGAGATCGGCGAGGTGCGGCGGAAGGGCGAGCGCTCCTCGACGGCGGTGAAGAGCGTGGCGCCCAGCGACCAGAGGTCGGACGCGGGGCCGGGCTCCTCGCCGTACACCCGCTCCGGGGCCAGGTAGTCGATGGAGCCGACGATCTCGCCGGTCCTGGTGATCTCCGAGTCGCCCTCGATCGCGGCGATGCCGAAGTCGGTGATGAGGACCCGGCTGTCGTGGGCGAGCAGCACGTTGCCCGGTTTCACATCGCGGTGGAGTACCCCCGCCGCGTGCGCGGCGCGCAGCGCTCCCAGCACATGCAGTCCCACCCGGGCGGCCTCGCGGGGGGCGAGCGCGCCCGACTCCTTGACCACGTCGGCAAGTGACGGGCCGTCGATGTACTCCATGACGATCCACGGCCGGTCGTCGAACTCGATGACGTCATGGACGGTGACGACCCCGGGATGGTTGATGCGCGCGGCCGCCCGCGCTTCCTTCTGCGTCCTGGCGTGCAGGACGGCCCGGTCGGCCTCCGACACGTACAGACCGGCCGTCAGTTCTTTGACGGCGACGGTCCGGTGCAGCACCTCGTCGTGAGCCCGCCAGACCTTGCCCATGCCGCCGCGACCGATGAGTTCGCCCAGCCGATAACGACCGGCGAGCACCAAGTCCGCGTTGTGAGTGTGTTCCACGTGCCCCTGTCCGTTCCCTTGGCTGCCAGGTTACGGACGGATATTCGGTCTTGGAACCTCGGGGCGGGCCGTGATACCGCACTGTGACGGGAATCGCGCAGTCCTCTCACTTCACCGTTCGGTAGGTGGCCACGGCCTGTTCATAGATTTCGGTGACCTTGTCCCGCTGCGCTTCGGGGCCGATGACCTGCACGATGTGGTAGCGGCCCGCGATAATCATGGCCACATTACGGACGTACACCTCGCGCCCGCTGCTGTCCTGCCAGGTGAACTGTCCTTCGGCCATGGCCTGCTTGCCGACGTCTATCCGGCGCAGCCCCGAAGCGGACGACCACGTGGAGTCACGGAACGGCTTGAGCTCCCGTTCCTTGTTGCGCTGGTACGCCATCGGATCGGCGCCGTCGTCCTTGACGCTGTCGCGGCCGGGGACGACGACGAGTTCGAAATCGCCGCCGATGAAACGCACCTGACCCGCGTCGTTGACGGGCCTGCGCTCCCAGTCCTTGGCCACCGCCACCTGAAACCCTTCGGGGTCCTTACGGACGGCGTAACCGGCCGCGGGGCCACCGCTGTCGGGCTCCGTGCCCTGCGGCGACCGGGGTGTCCCGGCCGACGCGGACTGCGGGGAGCCCTGCTGCGGCGAGCCCTGCTGCCCGGACGCCGAACCGGTCGGTACGGAGGCAGGCGCACCGCTGCCGCCCCGCGCGGAGTCGTCGGCCTTCGGCATGAACTTCAGCGCGTACACGAGGGCGGCGACCAGAACGACCAGGATGACGACGAGCAGTGTCCGCCCGAGCGAGCGCGGCTTCGCGTCCGGCCGGGGCTGTCCGCCTCCCGGCGCGTGCCTTTCGGACGGGCCCGCCGCAACGGAGTGCATGGGCTGCGCCGACTCCACCGGGCGGAGGGGTCCGGCCGGGCCCTGCTCTCTTCGCCTTCCACTCCTGCGCTGCTGGCGGTGGCGGCCGTGTACGCCGTCCGCACCCGGGTTGCGGCGGCGACGGCGGACCAGCTCGCCCCTGCGGCGCTTGATCGGCAGCCGGGTGGCGTCGGCGGGCGGGACGGGCACGATCCCCTGCCCGGCGTCGGGCTCGGGCGCCGACCGCACCAGCGAGCGGAGCCAGCCGCGCAGCTCCTCTATCTCCGGGCGCTCCGTGGGGTCCTGACGCAGCAGCGACTCCACGACGGGCCGCAGCGGACCGCACTCCTCGGCGTACGCGGGAGGCTCGGCGCAGACCAGCTGGACGAGTTCGGCCGCGCTCTCCTCCGGGTACGGGGCATGGCCCTGGACGGCCCGGAAGAGCAGCGCGCCCAGCGCCCACAGATCGGTGGCGGGCCCGACCGGCGCCGCGAGCTGCCAGTTGCCGTGGACAGGGCCGGCCTGCTCGGGCGCCCACCGTTCGGTGACGGCGCCCACAACGGTGATACGGGCCTGCCGGGCCCGCTCGGCGGCAAGCGGCGTCCTGGGCCCCCGAGGCGCGGGCACCGTGGCCCCCGCCGGGCCCTGCCCCCAACCGTCCGGCACGGCGACGGCGGTGTGGGGGGCGAGGGGAGCCTGGGGAGCCTGGGGAGCCTGGACATCCCGGTTCCAGGCACCGTGGTCCTGCGGGTCGCGATCGTGCCCGTCACGGATCTGAGCATCACGGATCGACGCATCGCCATCCCGGGCATCACGATCAAAGGCCTCACGGTCATGGGCACCGCGCAGGTCGTCGCCACGCAGGTCCTCGGGGCGCATGGTGTCGGGGCGCATGCCGTTCCCCGCGCCGGAACGCGGCTGCGCTCCATGCCAGAAGTCCGCCGGTCCCTGCGATCCCTGCGACCCGGCCGGTCCCTGCGATCCCGGCGACCCGGCCGGTCCCTGCGATCCCGGCGACCCGGCCGGTTCCGGCACCCCCGGCGAGCCCTGTCTCCCGGCCTGCGAAGGATCGGACGCGGGGCGCTGCACGGGGAACCCCCCGCTGTCGTCGCCCCGCCCGTCCTCACTGACGCGTGCCGCAGCCCGCGCCCCGGCGCGGTAGGCCGCTATGGCCCCGGCCCGCGCGGCACGGACATCCCCCGCCGAAACGGCGTCGTCACCACCCCTGGGCCCGGGCAGGCCCGGGCCGCCCGGTCCTCCCTGGGTGTGGGGTGTGTGAGGCGTACGGGGTGTGCGGGACGTCGGCGACGTCGTGTTCTGCGCCTGGTCGTACACCGCGCCGAGCGGCTGCCCCGGCCGCTCGTCCTGGGTGTAGCCGGGCGGCAGCCCCGGTCCGGCCGGGAGCGCCTGTGTACCGGACGCCTGTGTACCGGAAGGACGTTGCTGCACCGTCAGCGCCCGGCCGGTATCCGCTCCTGGCGCGGCCGAGGGCTCGGACGTGGGGCGTCCGCCTCGGGTATCCCCGCCGCTGCCCCCTCCACCGACCGCCGGCTGCGCTAAGTCGTCGGCCGGCACCGGGTCATAACCGCACAGCGCCTCCTCGGCCGCTCCGGCTGCCAGCCCCGTCAGGACCACGCGGCCGTCGTCGCAGACCAGCACCGTACGGGTGGTGATGTTGCGGTGGGTCCAGCCGTGGGCGTGCAGCACACGCAGCGCGGTGAGCACGTCGGACGCGATCTCCGCCGCGCGGTACGGGTTCAGGGGGCGCTCGGCGAGCATCACGGCCAGCGGGGTGGCCTCGACCAGTTCGCTGACCACCCAGAGCGAACCGCCCTCGGCGAAGACGTCGAAGACCTGGTCCAGCCGGGGATGGTCGGGAATCTGCGCTGCGGACTGCGCCGCCTCCATGGCCCGCCGTACCGCGGGATCGGCGGGCATGCGGGTGGTACGGGCCGACGCGCCCCGCGCATCGGACACCCCGTGCCCCGCCCCGCCCCCTGGCCAGGTACCCGGCCCCGCCCCGAAGCTTGCCCCCGAGCCGGTCTCGTCGAGCATCTCCGCGTCCACGACCTCCGGCAGCGGCACCTGCCGGACCAGGACTTCCTGTCCGCTGTAGGTGTCGAACGCCCGGACCTCCGCGGGCTCGAACTCGTCGCCGGACAGCAGCGGAAGGCGGTAGCGATCGGCAAGGACCCTTCCCGCGTACTCGTCCACGACGCCTCCCCGGAGCGCGCTGTTCCCTGGTCTCGGGGACCGCATCCATCCGTATCAATCCGTCAAATACGGTCGATTACAGGCCCATTGCGGCTGCGTACGGTCCGCGTCCTCTCACAATACGTGTCCTGAGTCACTTCTTGGGAGCGAATGTCTTGAACGCCGTATTACGCAGCGTGGTGCACTCGCCGCCGTCCCATTCGCTCGCCTTGCAGCTGACCATGATGGAGTAGCCGCTCTTGGCGTCCACCTTGAATCCCCTGTTCAGCACCCGGACCCGCTGACCGTTCTGGTCACGCTCGAACGACCAGTCCGCGACCGTCGGATAGCCGTTGTACTCGACCTTGTGTATGCCGAGGTGCTTGTAACCGCCGACGCTGGCCGACAGACCGCCGACCGCGGCCTTCCAGGCAGCAGCGGCGTCATCCTTGGGCGAGCCGTTGAAGTCGATCTGCACACGCGGGAAGCCGCCCCGGGACTTGTTGTAGATCCCGCCCGAACTCACCCCCGCTATGGCCGTGCGGTGAAACCCGGCAGGCATCGCCATCGTGAAGTGGAACCGACCGTCCGTCACCTTCTTGTACCCGCTGGGCAGCGCATCACCGTCGGGCTGCTTGGACGGCTCGTCGTCGGACGAAGGCGTAGCACTCCCGCTGCTCTGCCCCTTGCCCTGATCGCCGTTCTTGCCCTGGTCGTCCGTCTTCCCGCTGTCCGTGCCCTTGCCGTCGTTCTTGCCGTCGTTCTTGCCGTCGCTCCCGGCCGTCGCACCACTCGAAGCGCTCTTGTCACCTGGGGACTTGCTCTGATTGCCCTTGTCGCCCCCGCCGAGCGCGAAGGCGAGGACGGTTCCGAGCACCGCGAGTGCCACAACGGCCGCGATTATCACCAGGGTGCGGCGCGGCACGACATCGGTGATCGGCGCCCTGACCCGGGCGGGCGGCCCGGCGGGTGCGGTGGCGGGCTTGGCCGGAGCAGGCTCGGACCTGGCGTTCCGTACGGAGTTCAGCGCACCGCGCACCCGGTCGGCCGCCGCGGTGTCCCTGACCTTCTGCGGCCAGGCTTCCTTGCCGGACCTGGACTCCTTGGCAGCCCTCGGCTCCTTGGTGAGTTTCGCGGGTTTCGCCGGTCTGGACTCCCCCGCGCCCGGCTTCCCCGCGCCCTTGGGCTCCTCGGGGACCGGCGGCAGCGGCACGACACGCGTCGCGTCCGCCGCGGGCTCGGCGGCCGGTTCCGGCACCTTCGGGGCGTGGATCACGTCATTCAGCAGCCGCCGGGCGCCCGCGTCGTCGAGACGCTGGGCCGGGTCCTTGGCGAGCAGACCGTAGATGACCTCCGAGAGGGCGCCCGCGTTCTTCGGCGGGTCCAGCGGTTCGGTCATCACCGCGGTGAGGGTCGCGATGGCCGACCCCTTGTCGTACGGCGGCACACCCTCGACGCTCGCGTACAGCAGGCCGCCCAGCGACCACAGGTCGGCCGGCGGGCCTGGCTTGTGGCCGCGGGCCCGCTCGGGCGAGATGTACGAGGGGGCGCCGACCAGCATTCCGGTCGAGGTCACCGACGGGTCGCCCTCGACCTGCGCGATCCCGAAGTCGGTCAGCACGACCCGGCCGTCCTCGGCGATCAGCACATTGGACGGCTTCACATCGCGGTGCAGGATGCCCTCACGGTGCGCGAGGCGCAGCACGTCGAGGATCGCGAGGCCCACTTCGGCCGCGCGGACCGGCGTGAGGGCGCCCTTCTCCCGTACCAACTCGGCCAGGGAACAGCCCTCGACCAGCTCCATGACGATCCACGGACGGTCGTCCTCGTCCACCACGTCGTAGACGGTGACCGCTCCGTTGTTACGGATACGGGCGATCGCCTTGGCCTCGCGCAGCGTACGCGTCACGAGCCTGCGCTTCTCGTCCTCGTCGATGGCTGAGGGGAAACGCAGTTCCTTCACCGCGACGGTGCGGCCGAGTGTCTCGTCCACCGCCCGCCAGACGGTGCCCATGCCGCCCTTGCCGAGCACACCCCCAAGCCGGTACCGCCCAGCCAGGAGGCGCCCCTTGGTGTCCTTCGCCTGCTCCGCCTCCGACATGCGTCCCCTCTGCGTTCAACCCGCCCTGGCAGAGCGTTCATTGTCTCTCACTCCGGCACCGATGATGGTGCCGGGTCCGTGGGCGACCATCATGGGCCATGCGGGAGGCGTTTCCTGCCACGCGGGCGCCGCACCCGCCGCCCGCCACCGCGGCGTATCCCGGTACCGCCCGGCCGCACCGCCCCACTTTCTGCCCGTCCCTGCCCGGAGAACCCGAGGTCACACAGGCACTCGGCCTCTTCAGACCTCACGCACCATCACCCGGGCACACTCCCCGACGTGGACTCCCGGCCCACCCGAAACCTCCTCCCTCTCTCGATCCGCCCCTCAGTACGCCCCCGGCCCGCTCCAGTTGAACCCTGAGCCCACCAGGCCGGGCCTCCCCCGCCCCGGTACGGCCGGGCCCCTCCCCGACCGTACCGACTCCGGCCAGACAGCCCCGGCCCCACCGACTCCGGCCGACCGGTCCAGACGACCACCCCACCGACTCCGGCCCACCGGTCCAGACCAACCACCCCAGCCCCACCGGCCCTGCGCAGTCCCAGTCCCAGTCCCACCGGCCCAGCCCAGACCAACACCCCGCCCCACCGGCCCCAGCGGCACCCGCCCTGGCACAGCCCGGCCCCGCCGCCTCACTCCAGCGGCACGATGTCCGGCGCCCCCAGCCGGGCCGCGTCCGCCGTCAGGTCGTCCGGCTGGCGCTGCGACTCACGTTCCGCCTCGACCCGCTTCTCGTAGTGTTCGACCTCCGCCTCGATACGGCTCTTGTCCCAGCCCAGCACCGGGGCCATGAGCGCGGCCACCTCCCGTGCGCTGCGCGTGCCCCGGTCGAACGTCTCGATCGAGATCCGGGTACGCCGGGTGAGTACGTCGTCCAGGTGCCTGGCCCCTTCGTGCGAGGCCGCGTACACGACCTCCGCCCGCAGGTAGTCGTCAGCGCCGCCCAGCGGTTCACCCAGTGAGGGGTCCTCGGTGATCAGGTCGAGGACCTCCTGGGTCATCGCGCCGAAGCGGTTCAGCAGGTGTTCCACCCGGGCCACGTGCAGGCCCGTCCGCTTCGCGATGCGCGCCCGCGCGTTCCACAGGGCGTTGTACCCCTCGGCTCCGATCAGCGGCACGTTCTCGGTGACACATTCGGCGACCCGCTCGTCCAGCCCGTGCACCGCCTCGTCCACCGCGTCCTTCGCCATCACCCGGTACGTCGTGTACTTCCCGCCCGCGACGACCACCAGGCCCGGTACCGGATGGGCCACCGTGTGCTCCCGGGAGAGCTTGCTGGTCGCATCGGACTCCCCGGCCAGCAGGGGCCGCAGACCGGCGTACACACCCTGCACGTCGTCCCGCGTCAACGGCACACCCAGCACCGAGTTGACGTGTTCCAGCAGATAGTCGATGTCCGCGCTGGACGCGGCCGGATGCGCCTTGTCGAGGTCCCAGTCCGTGTCCGTGGTGCCGACGATCCAGTGGCGCCCCCACGGGATGACGAAGAGCACCGACTTCTCGGTGCGCAGGATGAGCCCCGTCGTCGAGTGGATCCGGTCCTTCGGTACGACCAGGTGGATCCCCTTCGACGCCCGCACATGGAACTGCCCGCGCTCGGCGATCAGCCCCTGGGTGTCGTCCGTCCACACCCCGGTGGCGTTGACGACCTGCTTGGCGCGGATCTCGTACTCCCCGCCGCCCTCGGAGTCCTGCACCCGCGCGCCGACGACCCGCTCACCCTCCCGCAGGAATCCCGTCACCTTGGCCCGGTTCGCCACCAGCGCGCCGTAGCTCGCGGCCGTCCGCACCAGCGTCGCCACATGGCGTGCGTCGTCCACCTGTGCGTCGTAGTACTGCAAGGCGCCGACCAGCGCGTCCTTCTTCAGCGCGGGCGCCAGCCGCAGGGCGTGCTTACGGGTCAGATGCCGGTGCAGCGGAAGCCCCCGGCCGTGGCCCGACGAGACCGACATCGCGTCGTACAGCGCGACCCCCGAGCCCGCGTACCAGCGTTCCCAGCCCTTGTGCTGCAGCGGATACAGGAAGGGGACCGGCTTCACCAAGTGGGGTGCGAGCCGCTCCAGGAGCAGTCCGCGCTCCTTCAGCGCCTCCCGTACGAGAGCGAAGTCGAGCATCTCCAGATAGCGCAGGCCGCCGTGGATGAGCTTGCTCGACCGGCTCGATGTGCCCGATGCCCAGTCCCTCGCTTCGACCAGGCCGGTCGCCAGGCCGCGCGTCGCGGCGTCCAGCGCCGTGCCCGCGCCGACCACGCCGCCCCCCACGACCAGTACGTCCAGTTCACGCTCGGCCATCCCGGCGAGCGCCTGTACGCGCTCCTCGGGCCCCAGTGTCGCTGTCCTCACTGCTGCCTCCCGTTGATCAGGCCGCCGAAGCGGTGTCCGGTGCACCCTCGATTCTGTCCGCGATCTCCCACTTCAGCCACCGCCTGTGGACAACACACGGACACCCCGGCCCGCCCAATACCGCAAATCGGTCATATTTACTCCTAACCTGACATTGCTCTGTCCACAGGACTTGCGCACTCGTCCCCCTCCGGCTATTGGGAAGGACGGATCACCCATGCCCGCAGATCTCGCCGTGATCGGACTCGGCCACCTCGGCCTGCCGCTCGCCCAGGCCGCCGTCGCCACCGGCCTCGTCACCATCGGTTACGACACCGACCCCCGCCGGCTGCTGCAACTCGCCGCCGGCCACACCCCCGTCGACGGCTCCCTCAGCGCGGCCGACATCCGCCGGATGCTCTCGGGGGGCTTCCGGCCCGTCACCGATCCGGCCGAACTGGGCCGGGTCCGTACCGCCGTCATCTGCGCGCCCACCCCCCTGGGCGAGGACCGGGCACTCGACCTGGCCCCCGTCACCGACGCTACCCGGGCCCTCGCCGCCAGGCTGCGCCCGCACACCACGGTGATCGTCGAATCGGCCGTCTACCCGGGCACCACGGAGGAAATCCTGCGCCCCCTCCTCGAAGAGGGCTCAGGACTCAGGGCCGGCCGGGACTTCCACCTCGCGTACTCCCCCAGCCGCCTCGACCCGGGCAACCGGACCCACTCCTACGCGGCGACACCCAAGGTCATCGGCGGTCTGACCCCCGCCTGCACCGAATCCGCCGCGGCCTTCTACGGCCGGTTGAGTGACAAGGTCGTACGGGCACGCGGCCCCCGCGAAGCCGAAATGACCAAACTGCTCGAAACCAACTACCGGCACGTCAATATCGCCCTCGTCAACGAGATGGCCGTGCTCTGCCACGAGCTGGGCGTCGACCTCTGGGACGTCATCCGCTGCGCCGAGACGAAACCCTTCGGCTTCCAGCCGTTCCGGCCCGGCCCCGGTGTGGGCGGCCACGGCGTACCCGTCGACACCGCGGGACCGCCGCACACCGTCCGCCCGCTGCGCATGGTCGAACTCGCCCAGCAGGTCAACGACCGGATGCCGCAGTACGTCATCCAGCGCTGCGCCACCCTCCTCAACGAGCACGGCAAGTCGGCACGCGGCGCCCGCGTCCTGCTGCTCGGCGTCACCTACAAGCCCGATCTCGCCGACCGGCAGAACTCCCCGGCCGGCGAGATCGCCCGCCGGCTGATGGATCTGGGCGCGTCGGTGAGCTACCACGACCCGTACGTCCCGGACTGGCGCATCCGCGACCTCCCGGTCCCCCGCGCGGACTCCCTCTACGAGGCGGCGGCGGGCGCGGATCTGACCGTGCTGCTCCAGCACCACCGCACATACGACCTCCAGGGGCTCGCGGTGAAGGCCCAGCTCCTGCTGGACACCAGAGGGGCCACCCCGGTGGGAGCCGCCCACCGGCTCTGACCCCCGCCCGCGCCGCCGGGCGCACGGCCTGGCGCGGATATCAGGCGCGGATGTCAGGCGCGGATGTCAGGCATGAACATCCGGCGCGGACGCCGGGCCCGAATGCCCGGCGTGGGTATCCGGCATGAACGTCCGGCGCGGATTGTCCGGTGTGAATTTCCTGTGTGGATGTCGGTGGGGACTGTTAACGTGCGGCGTTCGCTTCTCGCACAACCGTGCGCATCTTCCGCGACCGTGCGTTTCTGTCCCAGGGGGGACCCCGACATGACCCAGCCAGCGCCACCGCCCCAGACACCGGATCCGTCCTCGGACGGGCTGCCGCCGCAGCCGCAGCCCCAGCCCCAGCCCCCGGGCTTCGGCTACCCGATGGCTCCCCAGGCCGCCCCGGCCAGGGTCAACATCGCCGGCGGCATCGTGGCCGCCGTGCTCACCGCCCTGGTGGCGGGCGCGGCGTACGGCGGTGTCATCGGCGCCACCAAGCACGAGTTCGGATACGCGGCGATCGCCGTGGGCTTCCTCATCGGTTTCGCCGCGGGCAAGGTGGGCGGCGACCATGTCGGGCTCGCAGCCGTCGGCGCCGTCCTGGCGCTTGCGTCCGTCTACTTCGGGCAGCTGCTCGGCGAGGCGGTCATCGCGTCCAAGCAGCTCCAGGTCTCCGTGTCCGAGCTGTTCTTCCAGCACTTCGGATGGCTCAACGAAGCCTGGCGGGCCGACGGGAACTTCCTCAGCTACCTCTTCATAGCGATCGCCGTGGGAGCGTCCTTCGCGGGCATGAAGCGCGCCCTCTGACGGCGCCGCCCGCTCGCGCGCACCCGACGCGCGGCGCAGCGGAAGGGGGGGGGGCGCGCGGGGCCGCCGCGCGCCCCCCCCCCGGCGCGCCCGGCGCCGCCCGCCCCCCCCCCCCGCCCCCCCCCCCGC
>NZ_JBHYWP010000017.1:91270-92588 GCF_042751845.1 Streptomyces sp. NPDC059398
GCCTCGCGTGCGGTCAGGGTCGCGGGGGGGGGGCGGCCGCGCGCGGGGGGGCGGGGGTCCGGGCCCCGCGTACGGCACGACGCGTGCGGCACCGGCACCCGACCGGTACCGGTGCCACCGTCGGCTCAGCGCTTGTGCTGGGCGTCCGCCACCGTCACCTCGACGCGCTGGAACTCCTTGAGTTCGCTGTACCCCGTCGTCGCCATCGAGCGGCGCAGCGCCCCGAAGAAGTTCATCGAACCGTCCGGGATGTGGGAAGGCCCGGAGAGGACCTGCTCGGTCGTGCCGACCATGCCCAGGTCCACCAGCTTGCCGCGCGGCACATCCTCGTGGACGGCCTCCATGCCCCAGTGGTGCCCCTTGCCGGGCGCGTCCGACGCACGGGCCAGCGGCGAGCCGATCATGACCGAGTCCGCGCCGCAGGCGATGGCCTTCGGCAGGTCGCCCGACCAGCCGACCCCGCCGTCCGCGATGACATGCACATAGCGGCCGCCGGACTCGTCCATGTAGTCCCGGCGGGCCGCGGCCACATCGGCGACCGCGGTCGCCATCGGGACCTGGATGCCCAGCACATTGCGCGTGGTGTGCGCGGCGCCGCCGCCGAAGCCGACGAGCACACCGGCCGCTCCGGTACGCATCAGGTGCAGCGCGGCGGTGTACGTCGCACAGCCGCCGACGATCACCGGGACGTCCAGTTCGTAGATGAACTGCTTCAGGTTCAGCGGCTCGGCAGCGCCCGAGACATGCTCGGCGGAGACCGTCGTACCGCGGATGACGAAGATGTCGACGCCCGCGTCGACGACGGCCTTGGAGAACTGGGCGGTGCGCTGCGGGGAGAGCGCGGCCGCGGTGACCACACCCGAGTCGCGCACCTCCTTGATCCGCCGGCCGATCAGCTCCTCCTGGATCGGAGCGGCGTAGATCTCCTGGAGACGCCGCGTCGCGGTCTCCTCGTCCAGCCCGGCGATCTCGTCCAGCAGCGGCTGCGGGTCCTCGTACCGCGTCCACAGACCTTCGAGGTTCAGGACTCCGAGGCCGCCCATCTCACCGATGCGGATGGCGGTCTCCGGGGACACGACCGAGTCCATCGGAGCGGCCAGGAACGGCAGCTCGAACCGGTAGGCATCGATCTGCCAGGCGATCGAGACCTCCTTCGGGTCCCGGGTGCGCCGGCTCGGCACAATGGCGATGTCGTCGAACGCGTACGCCCTGCGGCCGCGCTTGCCGCGCCCGATCTCGATCTCAGTCACGATGTGTGGCCTTTCCCTCTACGTCTGCCGTTCCAGTATCCCCGACGCGCACGCGGAAGCCCGCGGGC
>NZ_JBHYWP010000018.1:0-86612 GCF_042751845.1 Streptomyces sp. NPDC059398
GCGCTCCGGGCGGCCCCGGGTGTCAGCTCTCCGGCCGGTCCTCGGGGACGGACTCGATGCCGCCCTCCGCGGGGGTCGTGCCGTTGGTACCCGCGGTGACCGCGTTGACAGCGCCGTTGGTGAGCGCCAGCTCCCTCGGGGAGAGCACCGGCGGGCGTGTCGAAGGCGTACGCCGGTTGGAGCCCGTCCACGCCGGGCGGGCCGGACGCTTCACGATCCCGGAGAAGACCTCGGCGATCTGCTCCTTGTTCAGCGTCTCCTTCTCAAGGAGCTGGAGGACCAGGTTGTCGAGAACGTCGCGGTTCTCGACGAGGATCTCCCAGGCCTCGTTGTGCGCGGTCTCGATGAGCTTCTTGACCTCTTCGTCGACCAGCGCCGCGACCTCTTCCGAGTAGTCGCGCTGATGACCCATCTCCCGGCCGACGAACGGCTCGGAGTTGTCGGCCCCGAACTTGATCGCGCCCAGACGCTCGGTCATGCCGTACTGCGTGACCATCGCGCGGGCGGTGGCCGTGGCCTTCTCGATGTCGTTCGCCGCGCCCGTGGTCGGGTCGTGGAAGACGAGCTCCTCGGCCGCGCGCCCGCCCAGCATGTACGCCAGCTGGTCGAGCATCTCGTTGCGCGTGGTCGAGTACTTGTCCTCGTCGGGCAGGACCATCGTGTAGCCGAGAGCACGGCCTCTGGAGAGGATCGTGATCTTGTGGACCGGGTCCGAGTTGGGGGAAGCCGCCGCGACCAGGGCGTGTCCGCCCTCGTGGTACGCGGTGATCTTCTTCTCCTTGTCGGACATGATCCGGGTCCGCTTCTGCGGGCCAGCCACGACACGGTCGATCGCCTCGTCCAGCGACTCGTTGTCCACGAGCTTCTGGTTGCCGCGCGCCGTGAGGAGCGCCGCTTCGTTCAGCACGTTGGCCAGGTCGGCGCCGGTGAAGCCGGGCGTACGACGGGCGACCGCGCCCAGATCGACGTCCGGGGCGACCGGCTTGCCCTTCTGGTGGACCTTGAGGATCTCCAGACGGCCCTGCATGTCCGGACGGTCGACCGCGATCTGCCGGTCGAAACGGCCGGGACGCAGCAGCGCCGGGTCCAGGATGTCCGGCCGGTTGGTGGCGGCGATCAGGATGACCCCGCCCTTCACGTCGAAGCCGTCCATCTCGACGAGCAGCTGGTTCAGCGTCTGCTCGCGTTCGTCATGGCCACCGCCGAGGCCCGCGCCGCGGTGCCGGCCGACGGCGTCGATCTCGTCGACGAAGACGATCGCCGGGGCGTTCGCCTTGGCCTGCTCGAAGAGGTCACGCACCCGGGAGGCACCGACACCGACGAACATCTCGACGAAGTCGGAACCGGAGATCGAGTAGAACGGCACCCCGGCCTCGCCCGCGACGGCGCGCGCGAGCAGCGTCTTGCCCGTTCCGGGCGGTCCGTACAGCAGGACGCCCTTCGGGATCTTGGCGCCGACGGCCTGGAACTTCGCCGGCTCCTGCAGGAACTCCTTGATCTCATGGAGCTCTTCGACAGCCTCGTCGGACCCCGCCACATCGGCGAAGGTCGTCTTGGGGGTGTCCTTGGTGATCAGCTTGGCCTTTGACTTGCCGAACTGCATGACCTTGGAGCCGCCGCCCTGCATCTGATTCATCAGAAACAGGAAGACCACGACGATGAGTACGAAGGGCAGCAGCGAGAGCAGGATCCCGACGAAGGGATTCTGCTTCGACGGGGAGACCGTGTAGCCCTTCCCGATGTCGCCGCTGTCGACCTTGCTCTGCAGCTTGGCGGCGAGGGCGGTGCCCTGCGCGTCGCCGATGTAGTTCGCCTGGAACTTGCCGCCCGACTCGCCGTCCAGCTTCTGGCCGTTCTTCAGCTCGATCTTGATGACGTTCTCGTCACCAGTCGTGACCTTGGCCTGCTCGACCTGGTTCTTGTCGATCGCCTGGACGACCTTGGAGGTGTCCACTGACTTGTAGCCGCCCGACGAGCCGACGACCTGCATCAACACGACCACGGCGAGGACGGCCAGCACGATCCACATGACCGGCCCACGGAAGTATCGCTTCACGTCCATCCATACGGGGCGGAACTACGCCCCGTCCCTCCTGCCCGTAGGTAAATGCTGCTGTGAGTAAAGAGTGTTCTTCGGACGGTACCTCAGCATGGCCGCCCGCGACCTCACGGGAGTGCCGACGAACCTTCCTTCCCCTGCTCCAACGGCGGGAAATAGGTGAGGGTTCCCGTTCGGCTCACGGCTGAATGCCGGGCGCCCGACAGGGCCGGACGGGGTGTCAGCCGCCGTACACGTGCGGAGCCAGTGTGCCGACAAAGGGGAGGTTGCGGTACTTCTCGGCGTAATCGAGTCCATAACCGACGACGAACTCATTCGGAATATCGAACCCGGCCCACTTCACATCGAGCGAGACCTTTGCCGCATCCGGCTTACGGAGCAGTGTGCAGACCTCCAGCGAGGCGGGCTCGCGGGATCCGAGGTTCGACAGCAGCCAGGAGAGAGTCAGACCCGAGTCGATGATGTCCTCGACGATCAGGACGTGCTTGCCCTTGATGTCGGTGTCCAGGTCCTTGAGGATCCGCACGACGCCCGACGACTGGGTGCCCGCCCCGTACGACGACACCGCCATCCAGTCCATCGTGACCGACGTGGACAGCGCACGGGCCAGGTCGGCCATCACCATCACAGCGCCCTTGAGAACACCGACGAGCAGCAGGTCCTTGCCCGCGTACTCCGCGTCGATCTTCGCGGCCAGCTCCACGAGCTTGGCGTCGATCTCTTCCTTGGTGATGAGCACCGACGCGAGGTCGGTGCCCATGTCTTTCTCGTTCACCCGGGCCACTTTCGGTTGCTTGTGCTTCGGCTTGCGGCGCAGCTCTGCGTCAGCCTTGCCGGATCACCAGTCTGCCACCCTGCCGCTGAGCCTCGACGCGGCCGGGGAGGTTGATGACTCCCTGCCCGCGCCAGCCGGTGATCAGCCGGTCCAGCTCCTCGATGTGGCGGGCGAAGAGGGACCCGGCGGGCGCACCGGCCGCGATGGCGGAGCGGCGCAGCACCCGGCTGCGTACGGCGGGCGGCAGGGCGTAGAGCTTGGCGCACTCCAGCTGCCCGGACTCGTCCCTGGCAGCTTCCTCGGCGTTGGCCGCCCAGGTGTCCAGGGCGTCGGCGTCGTCGCGGGAGAGCCGTGCGGTGCGGGCCAGGGCCTCGACGACCCCTTTGCCGAGGGACTTCTCCAGGGCGGGCAGCCCTTCGTGGCGCAGCCGGGAGCGGGTGTACGAGGGGTCCGTGTTGTGGGGGTCGTCCCAGACCGGGAGGTGCTGGACGAGACAGGCCTTGCGGGCGGTCTGGCGGTCGAGCTGGAGGAACGGCCTGCGGTACCGGTCGGCCGCCCCCGAGACGGCCGCCATCCCGGACAGGGAGCGGATGCCGGAGCCGCGGGCAAGGCCGAGCAGCACGGTCTCCGCCTGGTCGTCCCTGGTGTGGCCGAGGAGGACGGCGGCGGCGCCACGGCGCTCCGCCACCGCGTCCAGCGCGGCGTACCGGGCGTCCCTGGCCGCCGCCTCGGGGCCGCCGGTCCTGCCGACCGTCACGGCGACGGAGTCGACGGGGTCGAGCCCGAGGCTCTCCAGCCGTGCGACGACTTCAGCGGCGCGGGAGGCGGAGCCGTCCTGGAGGCCGTGGTCGATGGTGACGCCGCCTGCGCGGACGGGGAGTTTGCGGGCCTCGAAGGCCAGGGCCGATGCGAGCGCCATGGAGTCGGCGCCACCGGAGCACGCGACCAGCACCAGCGGCCGGTGCGGCTCGGACGGGGCGCCTCCGGGGCGGTCGCCCCGGTCAACTGGGGAACGCGGGGCGGCCGTGCGCCCGGCCGGGATTTCGCCGATGGCCGTCTGTTCGTTGAGTACGTCGTGGAGTACGCGGCGGACCGCCAGGCGTATCGCTGCGACCGCAGGATGGGGACCCATATCCGGTGCCCTTCGGTGGAGTTGGGGGGGTGCCTCGGGTGGACGGGTGCGTCACACAGAGTGCATAGATGGTGACAGAACCAGGCCGATACCCGAGCATCGCACGCCAACTCCTCGCCGACGGTCCCTCGGATGGGTGATTACCGCGGCGTACTTCTGCCAGGGGCCGGGTCAGGGCGCCGTCTCGCCCTTACCGTGCACCCGCGCGATCCACTCCGCCGGTTCGGCGATCTCCGCCTTGGTGGGCAGCGTGTTCGGCGAGGTCCAGACGCGGTTGAAGCCGTCCATGCCGACCTGCTCGACCACGGCCCGTACGAAGCGCTCGCCGTCGCGGTACTGACGGAGCTTGGCGTCGAGTCCGAGCAGCTTGCGCAGCGCCTGGTCGAGGCGGCCCGCACCCTGTGCCCTGCGCTTCTGGAACTTCTCCCGGATGTCGTCGACCGACGGCACGACCTGCGGGCCGACGCCGTCCATCACGTAGTCCGCATGTCCTTCGAGGAGCGACATCACCGCGGTGAGGCGGCCCAGGATGTCGCGCTGGGCGGGGGTCTGGACCAGTTCGACCAGTGAGCTGCCGCCGTCGCCCTCCCCGGCGTCGGCGCCGGTGGTCCGGCCGCCCGCGAACGACTGGGCGGCCTCCCGCAGCCGTTCGAGGACGGTCATCGGGTCGACCTCGGTCGCTTCGAGGAACGACTGGATTTCGCCCTCCAGATGGTCGCGCAGCCACGGCACGCCGGTGAACTGGGTGCGGTGGGTCTCCTCGTGCAGACAGACCCAGAGCCGGAAGTCGTGCGGGTCGACCTCCAGCTCGCGCTCCACATGGACGATGTTCGGCGCGACCAGCAGCAGCCGGCCGCCGCCGCCCGCCGCCCCGGGCATGTCACGGCCCGCGGGGGCGAACGTCTCGTACTGCCCGAGCACCCGGGAGGAGAGGAACGACAGCAGCATGCCCAGCTCGACGCCGGTGACCTTGCCGCCCACCGCGCCGAGCACGGCGCCGCCCGGTGAGCTGCCGCGCCGGTCCTCCATCTTGCCCAGCAGCGGCTTGAGGACTTCACGGAACCCGGCGACGTTGGCCTTGACCCACCCCGCGCGGTCCACCACGAGAACCGGGGTGTCCTCCAGGTCCGTGCCGTCCGGGATCATCCGGGTGAAGGCACGGACGTGCTCCTCGGCGGATTTGGCGTGCCTGCGCAGCTCCGCCACCACCGCTCGGGCCTCGTCCCTGCTGACCTCGGGACCCTGCTTCGCGAAGCGGGTCGCAGTCGCCGTGGCGAGGTTCCAGTCGACCATCTCGGCACCACCGATGCGCGTCATGCGTCAACCGTACGTTCTCGGATCGGCGGACGGTGAGGTGTTGCACCGGCTGCCCGGAGCGCAGCGGCTGCCCGGAGAGTGCAGTGCACGGGCGGTGACCGGGCGGGCGCTGCGGGCGGGCGGTCGGCCACCGCCCGGGTCTCAGCCCGCGCAGCCGCAGGACGCCACGGCGGTGCCCAGACGGTCCAGTGCCGACTGGGCCTCCACCGGGGACGCGGTGTCCGAGGCCATGAACGCGAAGGCCAGCAGCCGTCCCCGGGCGTCCACCACCGTGCCGGCCAGGGTGTTCACCCCGGTCAGGGTGCCGGTCTTGGCGTGCAGCAGACCGCCCGCGCCGGAGGGGTCCGTGTAGCGCCCGTCGAGTGTGCCGGAGAACCCGGCGATGGGCAGCCCGGTGAGGATCGGCCGCAGCTCGGGGCGGGCCGGGTCGCCCGCCCGGGTGAGGAGGGTGGCGAGCAGGGCCGGGGTGACCTTGTCCTGCCGGTTCAGCCCGCTGCCGTCCGCGAAGCGGGCCCCGTCCAGCGGCAGGCCGAGCTTCTCCAGCTGGGTCCGTACCGCCCGGCCCGCTCCCGCGAAGCTCGCGGGCTGGTGTACGGCGAGCGCGGTCTGCCGGGCGATGGCCTCCGCGATGTCGTTGTCGCTGTTGGTGAGCGCCCGCTCGACCAGCGCCGAGAGCGGCGCCGAGTACGTCCTGGCCACCGGCTTCGCGTCCTTGGGGGACTTCCCCGGTGACGGTGTCCCCTTGCTGTGCACGGACCGGTCGGCCAGCAGCGAGGCGAACGTACGGGCGGTGTCGCCCGCCGGGTCGCCGCTGCGCGGGGCCGGGCCGTGGTCGCCGTCCTCCGCCGCCGAGGGGGCCGCCGTGGTGCCGGGGTGCAGCCGCCCCTCGTCCGTCATGAGGGCGCTGACCGGGGCGAGGTTGTCGTTGGGGCCGATGGGGTGGAGCACGGGGCCGGAGTAGAGCGACGTGTCGTACGTGATGCGGACGGAGCCGACGCCCCGGTCGCGCAGCGCCTTGGCCGTGGTGTCGGCGAGCTTCCGCAGGCCGTCCCGGTCCAGGGTCGGGTCGCCGCCGCCCCTGAGGGTCAGCCGCTTCCCGTCGGGGCTCGCGGTGACGGTGGTCGCGATGCGGTGTCCGGGACCGAGCGCGGAGAGGCCCGCGGCCATCGTGGCGAGCTTCACCGTGGAGGCGGGGGTCATCGGCCGGTCGGCGTCCGATCCGTACAGCCTCCGGCCGGTGGCAGCGTCGATCACCACGCCGCCGGCGGTGGGGCCGAGCCCCGGGTCGTGCATCAGCCGGCCGAGCGCCCTGCCGAGCCCTTCGGCGGTCGGTGCGGCGCCGCCGCCGAGCGCGGCGAGCACGCTGGGCGCGCTGGGCGCGGGGGCCGGTGCGGCACCGTGCGCGGGGCGCCCGTGATCTGCGCCACCTGTACGGTCCCGGGCGGCGGCCCAGTCCCGCTCGGCCTTACGCTGACCTGAGTCCCAGGGTCCTGACGCCGCGATCAGTCCGGCCGCGAGCGCGAGACCGATCACGGCGGAGCCCGCCGAGAGTTGCCACGTCGTCACCTTCGGCACCGGCACCTCGGAGCAGCCCCTTTCGCGATCACACATCGTCGTGGGGGACACTTAACCACTGCGTTCGCCGTGCGCACGGCATCCGGCCGGTCCGGCAGGACGCAGCACCACCCGAAGTTCGTGTTGATCATGGAGGAGCCACCCGTGGAGTTCGACGTCACCATCGAGATTCCGAAGGGTTCGCGGAACAAGTACGAGGTGGACCACGAGACCGGCCGGATCCGTCTGGACCGTCGCCTCTTCACCTCGACCAGCTACCCCGCGGACTACGGATTCGTCGAGAACACCCTCGGCGAGGACGGGGACCCGCTGGACGCCCTTGTCCTGCTGGACGAGCCGACCTTCCCCGGCTGTGTCATCAAGTGCCGCGCGATCGGCATGTTCCGGATGACCGACGAGGCGGGCGGCGACGACAAGCTGCTCTGCGTCCCGGCGTCCGACCCCCGGGTGGAGCACCTGCGCGACATCCACCATGTGTCCGAGTTCGACCGCCTGGAGATCCAGCACTTCTTCGAGGTCTACAAGGACCTGGAGCCCGGCAAGTCCGTCGAGGGCGCCGACTGGGTCGGCCGCGCCGATGCCGAGGCCGAGGTCGAGAACTCGTACAAGCGCCTCCAGGCGCAGGGCGGGTCGCACTGACCGGCCGGAGCCGGTAGCGGCCGTCGGCCGGTCCGCTCCGAGGCTGCCTCTGCGGGCGGTGTGTCCCTCACGGGCGCACCGCCCGCGGTGCGTCCGGAGGCGGTAGGGGCCGTGCGTCCGGAGGCGGTACAGGCAGTACCCGTGCGCATACTGGGCAGGCGCTGATCAGGAACAGGAGAGGCGGGAGCGGAGCGAGTGGCTGAGACGGACGGTCCAGAGGACCGCAAGCCGCAGTCGGACGAGGTACGGAGTGCGTTCGTGCCGCCGACGGGTACGGAGACTCCGGGTCCCGAGGACTCCTCCACCACGTCCGAGTTCTCCGTGCCGCCGGGGCTGGCCGCCGAGACGCCGTCCGAGCCCGAGGGTTCCGCCTTCACCACACCGCAGACATACAGCGCCCAGAACTCCCCGCCCGCCTTCACCCCGGCCCATGGCTTCCCCATGATCAAGCTGGCCAAGGAGGCGCCCTGGCAGGACCGGATGCGCACCATGCTGCGGATGCCGGTCCATGAGCGGCCCGCGCTGGAGGCGGCGCAGAAGCAGGACGACGAGTCGGGTCCCGCCGTACCGCGTGTGCTCGACCTGACGCTGCGTATCGGCGAGTTGCTGCTCGCGGGCGGCGAGGGGGCCGAGGACGTGGAGGCGGCGATGTTCGCCGTCACCCAGGCGTACGGGCTCGAACGCTGCGAGCCGACCGTCACCTTCACCCTGCTGTCGATCTCGCACCAGCCGTCGCTGGTGGACGACCCGGTGACCGCGAGCCGTACCGTACGGCGCCGCGGTACCGACTACACGCGGCTTGCGGCCGTCTACCACCTCATCGACGACATCACGTCCGAGGACGTCGACGTCTCGCTGGAGGAGGCGTACCGGGGTCTCGCCGGGATCCGCCGTAACCGGCACCCCTATCCGGGCTGGGCGCTGACGACCGCCAACGGGCTGCTGGCCGGTGCGGCATCGGTGCTGGTCGGCGGTGGCGCGCTGGTCTTCATCGCCGCGATGGTGGGTGCGATGCTCGGCGACCGGCTTGCCTGGTACCTCGCCGGGCGCGGGCTGCCGGAGTTCTACCAGTTCGCGGTGGCCGCGATGCCGCCCGCCGCGGTGGGGGTGGCGCTCACCCTCGCCGACGTGCCCGATCTGCGCGCCTCCGCGGTGATCACCGGTGGGCTCTTCGCGCTGCTGCCGGGGCGGGCGCTGGTCGCGGGCGTCCAGGACGGTCTGACCGGCTACTACATCACCGCCTCCGCGCGACTGCTCGAAGTCGTCTACTTCTTCATCTCGATCGTCATCGGTGTGCTGATCGTGATCTGGCTGGGGCTCCAGTTCGGTGCCAACCAGCTCAACGCGGAGGCCGCGCTGACGGGCGCCAACCGGCCCCTCATCCAGATCGGCGCCGCGATGCTGCTGACCTTCGCCTTCGCGATCCTGCTCCAGCAGGACCGCTCCACGGTGCTGATGGTGACGCTGAACGGCGGGGTGGCCTGGATCGTCTACGGGGCCATGCACTACGCGGGAAAGATCGCTCCGGTGCCCTCCACCGCCGTCGCGGCCGGACTCGTGGGCCTGTTCGGGCAGTTGTTCTCGCGCTACCGGTACGCGTCGGCGCTGCCCTACGTCACCGCGGCGATCGGGCCGCTGCTGCCCGGTTCCGCGACGTACTTCGGGATGCTGTACATCGCGCACAGCGACGTCAACAAGGGGCTGTCCTCGCTGACCAAGGCCGCCGCCCTGGCGCTGGCCATCGCGGTCGGGGTGAACCTCGGCGGTGAGATCTCCCGGCTCTTCATGCGGGCCCCCGGTGTAGTGGGCGGGCAGCGCAGGGCGGCGAAGCGGACGCGCGGGTTCTGACAGCTGTCCGGCGGCCGCACCCGGGGGCCGGGCGTGGCCCTACCGCTTGGCGTGCCGGCCGCGCTGGCCGCTGGGGGCGGCCGGGCTCTCCGGTGCACCGGCGGACGGTGCGCCGCCCTCCTGCTTCGCCTTGCCGCGCGACCGCAGGTACTCGATCGCGATCGGCACCACCGACACCAGCACGATCGCGACGAGGATCAGCTCGATGTGCGCGTTGACGAACGCGACCTTGCCGAGGCCCGCGCCCAGCAGGGTGACGCCCACACCCCAGAGCGTGCCGCCGATGACGTTGAAGATCACGAACGAGCGGTAGTTCATCCGGCTCACGCCCGCGATGATCGGCGTGAAGGTCCGGACGATGGGCACGAAGCGGGCCAGCACCAGCGACTTCGGGCCGTACTTCTCGAAGAAGTCGTGGGCCTTCTCGACGTTCTCCTGTTTGAAGAGCTTGGAGTCGGGCCGCCGGAAGAGCGAGGGCCCGACCTTGCGGCCGAAGAGATAGCCGACCTGGTCGCCCGCGATCGCGGCGACGGCCACCAGCACACAGAGCAGCCAGAGCGGGGTGCCGAGCTTGTTGGTGGTGACGAGCAGGCCGCTGGTGAACAGCAGGGAGTCGCCCGGCAGGAAGAAGCCGATCAGCAGCCCGGACTCGGCGAAGACGATCACCAGCAGACCGGCCACCCCGAAGGTGCTGATCAGATAGTCCGGGTCCATCCAGCTCGGTCCGAGCGCGAGAGTAGTCACGGGTTCCGGGCTCCTGGGGTCAGTCGGCATGGGTGCCATGCGGGTAATGGCTGGCCAAAGTTATCAACGCCGACACGGCGTTCCTGGTTCCGTCCCCTCCCGCCCGGGTGCGATATACGAATATTCGGGCAAGGTGATCACCAGGAGGTGGTGCCGGATGAGCATCGAGGATTTCGGCGGCGGCCAGTCGCCCCAGGCCGACGTTCTGGTCGTCACGACGAACGACGTCCCCGGACACACGGTTCAGCAGGTGATCGGTGAGGTGTTCGGCCTCACAGTCCGCTCCCGTCATCTGGGCAGCCAGATCGGCGCCGGTCTGAAGTCGATGATCGGCGGTGAGCTGAAGGGACTGACGAAGACCCTCGTGGAGACCCGTAACCAGGCGATGGAACGGCTCATCGAGCAGGCCCGCGCCCGGGGCGCCAACGGGGTGCTCGCGATGCGGTTCGACGTCACCGAGGCGGCCGACATCGGCACCGAGGTCTGCGCCTACGGCACGGCGGTCGTCATCGCCAGGACGTGACCCACGGGGGCGGTACGGGGACGAGCCGCCCGGCCCCGTCCCCGTACCGGCCCCGCGAGCCCGGCCCGCACGCTCCGGACAGGCGGTCCCGGCCCCGCGGTCCCGGCCCCGCGGTCCCGGACGGACAGCCCCGGACGTGCGGTCCCGGACAGGCAGCTCCGGACAGACAGCCCCAGTCGAGTGCTCCCAGAGGAAGGCGAACGCGAACCATGCCCCTGCACCGAGGCGCGAACGGGGCCGACGGCTCCGGGAAACCGTCCACCGTCGCCGTCAACCCGTTCTTCGGCGAGGCGAACCCCGTCGGCGGCATGGACACCGCCCCGCCCAAGCACCGGCTCCCCGACGACCCGCTGCCGCCGATGAGCGCGTACCAGCTGGTCCATGACGAGCTGATGCTGGACGGCAACTCCCGGCTCAATCTGGCCACGTTCGTCACGACGTGGATGGAGCCGCAGGCGGGCGTGCTCCTCGGGGAGTGCCGCGACAAGAACATGATCGACAAGGACGAGTACCCGCGCACCGCCGAGCTGGAGCGGCGCTGTGTGGCGATGCTCGCCGATCTGTGGAACGCACCGGATCCCACGACCACCGTCGGCTGTTCGACGACCGGGTCGAGCGAGGCGTGCATGCTCGCCGGCATGGCGTTCAAACGGCGCTGGGCGAAGCGGAACGCGGACCGCTATCCGGCCACCGCGCGGCCGAACCTCGTCATGGGGGTCAATGTCCAGGTCTGCTGGGAGAAGTTCTGCAACTTCTGGGAGGTCGAGGCGCGGCAGGTCCCCATGGAGGGCGACCGGTACCACCTGGACCCGCAGGCCGCGGCCGACCTCTGCGACGAGAACACCATCGGGGTCGTGGCCGTGCTCGGCTCCACCTTCGACGGGTCGTACGAGCCGGTCGCCGAGGTCTGCGCGGCGCTGGACGCCCTCCAGGAGCGCACCGGGCTCGACATCCCCGTCCATGTCGACGGGGCGTCGGGCGCGATGGTCGCCCCCTTCCTCGACGAGGAGCTGGTCTGGGACTTCCGGCTGCCCCGGGTCTCGTCCATCAACACATCGGGGCACAAATACGGTCTCGTCTACCCGGGCGTCGGCTGGGCGCTGTGGCGCTCCCCCGATGAACTGCCCGAGGAGCTGGTCTTCCGGGTCAACTACCTGGGCGGTGACATGCCGACCTTCGCTCTCAACTTCTCCCGGCCTGGCGCGCAGGTGGTGGCGCAGTACTACACGTTTCTGCGGCTCGGCAGGGAGGGGTACCGCGCCGTCCAGCAGTCGACACGCGACGTGGCGGAATCGCTCGCCGGCCGGATCGAGGAACTGGGCGACTTCCGGCTGCTGACCCGGGGCAATGAACTGCCGGTCTTCGCCTTCACCACCACGGACGACACCACGAGCTTTGACGTGTTCGACGTGTCCCGGCGGCTGCGTGAGCGGGGGTGGCTGGTGCCCGCGTACACCTTCCCCGAGAACCGGCAGGACCTCTCGGTGCTCCGGGTGGTCTGCCGGAACGGGTTCTCCGAGGACCTGTCCGATCTGCTGATGGACGACCTCCGGGCGCTCCTTCCCGAACTGCGTCGGCAGTCGGGGCCGTTGGAGCGGAGCAAGGCGGAGGCCACCGCGTTCCACCACTGAGCACCCGTCACCGGGCGGCCGGGAGCCGCACCCGTCAGGCGCTGTCCATCAGGCGCTGTCCATCAGGTGCCGTCTGTCAGGCGCTGTCGCCGGGGTCCGGCTCGCCGCTCGCGTACGGGTTCTCCTCGCCGTCGGCGAGCACCCCCACGAAGGGCTCGCCCTCGCCCGCGAAGACATACGCGCCGCTCTCGATCCGGGCGATCAGGCCACGGGTCCACTCGGCCCCGCCGTCCGCCGTGTGGATCCAGAAGTTCATGATCTCGCCGATGTGGCCCAGCTGCTGCGGGCCGCCCTCGGGGATGTAGTGCTCGGTGACCGAGGCCCGCCAGGTCTCCACCGCCCGCAGGCGTTCCTTCAGGAGCTCCACGGCCTCGGCCCGCTCCAGGTCGACGATGCAGCCCAGCGCCGCCGACATGACGTCCGTCCGCTGGTCGTACGTGACCAGTGCCTCGCGGAGCAGCCTGAGGTACTCGTCCCGGCCGGCCGCCGTCATCTCGTACTCGGTGCGGGGCGGGCCGCCCGCCGTGCTGGGAGCCGTCTCGTGGGCCAGCAGCATGCCCTGCTTGGCCAGTTGCTTCAGGGCGTGGTAGATCGACCCGGGCTTGGCGTTGGACCACTCGTGGGCGCCCCAGTACTCCAGGTCGTTGCGGACCTGGTAGCCGTGCGCGGACCCGTGCTGGCGGACCGCTCCGAGTACGAGCAGACGGATCGCTGACGCTGACATGGGGCCAGCCTAGAGCTCGTCCCCCGGTACGGCCGGGCCCGGCCCCGGAAGCGGGCACCGCGCTGTCAGAACGGGAACCCGCTGCGCCCGTGCTGGATGGAGATCCACTGCTGTGTGGTGAAGGCGTCGACCATCGAGTCGCCGTTCAGCCGCCCGAGCCCGGAGCGCTTCTCGCCGCCGAAGGGGACGACCGGCTCGTCGTGCACGGTGCTGTCGTTGATGTGGATCATCCCGGTACGGACCCGCCTGGCCAGCCGGACACCGCGCTCCACGTCCCCGGTGTGCACCGCGCCGCTCAGCCCGTACGGGGTGTCGTTGGCGATACGGACCGCCTCGTCCTCCCCGTCGAACGGCACGAGCAGCGCCACCGGTCCGAAGATCTCCTGCTGGAGCAGCGGGGAGCCGGGGGCCAGACCGGTCAGGACCGAGGGCGAGACCAGGCTGCCCTCGGTGTCCCCGTGCACCAGGGCCGTCGCTCCGGCGGCCACCGCCTGCTCGACCAGCGCCGTGACGGCCTCGGCCTGCCTGGTGTTGATGAGCGGGCCGATGTGGGTGGCCGGGTCGGCGGGGTCGCCGGTCCTCAGGGTCCGCACCCTGGCGACGAACTTCTCGGTGAACTCCCGCTCCACCCGGCGGTCCACCAGGATGCGGTTGGCGGCCATGCAGACCTGGCCCTGGTGCACGTACCGGCTGAAGACCGCCGCGTCGACCGCGTAGTCGATGTCGGCGTCGTCAAGGACGATCAGGGCGCTGTTGCCGCCGAGTTCGAGCACGGCGTGCTTGAAGTGGGCGGCGCAGACCGTGGCGACGTGCTGGCCGACCCGGTCGGAGCCGGTGAAGGAGATGACCTTGGGCACCGGGTGGGTGAGCAGCGCGTCGCCGATCTCGGCGATGTCCGTGACCACCACGTTCAGCAGGCCCGCCGGCAGCCCCGCGTCCTCCAGCACCTTCGCCACCAGGGTGCCGCCACAGACCGGGGTGGACTGGTGCGGCTTGAGGACCACGGCGTTGCCGAGCGCGAGGGCCGGGGCGACCGACTTCATGGAGAGCAGGAACGGGAAGTTGAACGGGCTGATGACCCCGACCACGCCGACCGGGACGCGGTAGACGCGGTTCTCCTTGCCGTCGACGGGCGAGGGCATGATGCGGCCCTCGGGGCGCAGCGCCAGCTGGACGGCCTCGCGCAGGAACTCCTTGGTGAGGTGCAGCTCGAAGGCCGCCTTCAGCCGGGTGCCGCCCAGCTCGGTGACGATGGCGTCGGCTATCTCGTCCTCGCGCTCCTCGATGATGCGCAGGGCGCGTTCGAAGACGGTACGGCGGGTGTAGGGGTTCGTCCCGGCCCAGGCCACCTGGGCGCGTTCGGCGGCGCGGTACGCCTGGTCCACCTCGGCGGCCGTGGCCACCGTGATCGACGCGAGCTTCGTCTCGTCGTACGGATTGAAGTCGATGATGTCCCAGGAGCCGCTGCCCGGCTTCCACTCACCGTCGATGTACTGAAGAGCCAGCTCGCTGAAGAAGGACATGGAGATCCCTAACTGCCGCTGCCGCGCGCGCAGATGCTCATGACGCCATAGGCCTGATGGCATCTCATCGTACGTGCGTTTCAGGTGGTGCGGAGGATGTCCCTGATGATGGAGCGGGTGTCTTCCTGGGGCGGGCTGTCCTGCTGAAGCTGCGTCATGGCCCTTTCGTACTGGGCGACTTCGTCGGCCTTGTCGAGGTAGAGGGAGCCGGTGAGCTGCTCCAGATAGACGAGGTCCGACAGATCGGACTCCGGGAAGCGCAGCATCGCGAACGATCCGCTCTCGCCCGCGTGGCCGCCGAAGCTGAACGGCATCACCTGGAGCGTGACGTTCTGCATCTCGGAGATCTCGATGAGGTGCTCCAACTGCGCCCGCATCACGTCCCGTTTACCGTACGGACGGCGCAGCGCCGACTCGTCGAGCACGGCGTGCAGCTGCGGGGCGTGCTCGGCCACCAGGACCTTCTGCCGTTCGAGGCGCAGCGCGACCCGGCGGTCGATGTCGGCGTCCGACGCGGTGGGGTTGCCCCGGGTGACGACGGCGTGGGCGTACGCCTCGGTCTGCAACAGGCCGTGTACGAACTGGACTTCGTAGGCGCGGATCAGTGAAGCGGCGCCTTCGAGACCGATGTACGTCTGGAACCAGCCCGGCAGCACATCGCCGTAACTGTGCCACCAGCCGGCGAGGTTGGCCTCCTTGGCCAGTCCCAGCAGTGCCTCGCGCTCGGTCGCGTCGAGGACTCCGTAGAGCGTGAGGAGGTCCTCGACGTCCCTGGACTTGAAGCTCACCCGTCCCAACTCCATACGGCTGATCTTGGATTCCGAGGCCCGGATCGAGTATCCGGCGGCCTCCCGGGTGATCCCGAGTGAATCGCGCAGCCGTCTGAGCTGTGAGCCCAGGAGGATGCGCCGCACGACGGACCCACCTCCGGTGCTCAGCGTCTGGGAAGAACCCCAGGACTCGCCTGCTGACACTTTCCAACCCTCCCCGGTCGTGATGTGGGGGGCAGTCTGCCACTAAAACGCTCCGCCCTGTACTCGATCGATTACAGAAAGAGCAAAGCCCGGCGGGCGATCGACGGACGGGTGTGACAGGAGTGCAGGAAGAAATGCACCAGAACCGGCACGGGCCGCTCAAGTCCGGCGCGTGCACGTGCATCTGCCCTTGCATCTGCCGTGCGCATTCGGAACCATGGGCCCCGCGCACCTGCGTTCTCGTACCACCGCACGCTGGCTACGGCCGCGAAACCGGGGAGTGCCTCGCATGGGGACGGATGGATCGACCATGCTCGACGAGCCGTTGAAGCAGGGCCTTCCTCCCATCGACCCCTTGGCCGTGTCCAGCTCCGCCTCCTGCGCCCTGCCGCCGAGGTTCGAAGCGGTGCGGGGGGCCCGGCACTTCACCAGGTCGACGCTCCTGAACTGGGACCTCGGTGACCGCTTCGACGATGTGGCGCTGGTCGTCTCCGAACTCGTCACCAACGCCCTGCGCCACGCCCTGCCGACCGACACCCCGCGCGACGAGGACGCCCCGGTGCGGCTGCACCTGATGCGGTGGACCTCCCGTCTGGTGTGCGCGGTACGCGACCCGAGCGACGGCACCCCCGCCGCCCGCCCGTCGGACGACTTCGCGGCGGAGTCGGGCCGGGGCCTCTTCCTGGTCGAGTCCTTCGCGGACAGCTGGGGCTGGCACCCGCTGGCGGGAACGCTGCACGGCAAGGTGGTCTGGGCGCTGTTCCGGCTCCAGGGGGAGTAGGGGAGCAGGGGAGCAGGGCGGGGGCCAACCGCAGCTCCCGGTCAGCCCTGTTCCGCGACCAGGTGGTCGAACTCCCCCGCCTTCGCGCCGTGCAGCATCGCCGCGATCTCGGCCGGGGTGTAGACGAGGGCCGGTCCTTCGGGGTGGCGTGAGTTGCGTACCGCCACGTCACCGCCGGGCAGCCTGGCGAACTCCACGCACGCGCCCTGCGAGTTGCTCAGCTCGCTCTTCTGCCAGACGACCCCGTGGAGCTCTGTTGCCGCCATGCCGTTGTATGCGTGGTGCACAGGTCGCTCCCGGGTAGTGCAGAAGTACGGAGTAGCGGAGTACGGAGCAGCGGTACGGGCGTGCGGAAGTACAGCTGTCAACTGTCCAGGATCATAGCTGTGTTCATGTGCCGATGCATGAGCAGATGCACGTGCACGCGGGGTGGTCATTCCACTACAGCTTTGCCGATGAAACGTTTCTCATGCACGGAGACGCGCCGTTCCCCCGATCCGGCTCCCTGGTAGCTTGTCGCGTTCCGTCAACCACACCCAGGGGGAAGAAGTGAACAGGTTCGTACGTACCACCGGCCTCGCGGTCGCCGGGCTTACGGCTGCGCTCGTGATCAGCGGATGTTCCAGCAGTGACGGCAAGAGCTCCGACGCGTCCCAGGACAAGGGCGCGCACACCGCGGCCCCGGCGCCGTCCGCGTCCACGGGTGGCACGGGTGGCGGCGGTGCGGGTGCGAAGGCCGCGGGCATGGAGGGCAGCTGGCTCGCCATGACCGACGGCAAGTCCACCGCGCTGGTGATCCAGGGCAAGCAGGCCGCCATCGCGGGGCAGCATGTCTGCACCGGCGTGGTCGCCGACATGGGGAAGCCGATGCTGACCCTCAAGTGCCCCGACGGCAACAACGACCGCACCATGGGGACGATCGAGTCCGCCGACGGCGGCATCATGAAGGTGTCGTGGGAGGCCGGGATCAAGGACACCTTCAGGAGGACCGACGGCGGGAAGCTCCCGGACGGGCTGAAGATGCCCCACCTCTAGGGCTTTTCCCAGGGCCTTCTGCGGAGCCTTCTGAGGGGCCTTGTTCAGGGTTTGTTCAGGGTTTGTTCAGGGCTTTCCGGAGGGCCTTCTCGATGGCTTTTCGTCCGGGTCGGGACGCGGCCGGGCCGGCTCTTCGTCCAGGGCGGCGGTGAGCTGGTCCAGGGTGTCGAGGAGCAGACCCGCCCCGCCGCGTACGACCTGGTCGGGTACGCCCTCGCTGTCCCATGCCGCCAGGTTCTCGCGCACCTCGTCCCAGTGCGGAACCCGCCGCTGGCGGATGTCCCTGGCACCCCGCTCGACCGCGTGGAGCAGCGCGTCCGCCACCTCGCGCGCCGCCGGTACGGGTGTGGTGGAGCGGCCGGGCAGATGGGCCTCCATCAGCATGGCGGCCCGGCCCAGCTGCGCCATCGCCTCCTCCGCCCCCTCGGCCACCGGGCGGGAGAGGCCGCGGTGGCGCACCGGTTCATGGGTGGCCCGCTCCAGGGCCTCCTGCCAGGCGATACGGGCGGCACGCGCGGCGATCACCGCGTCGCGCACATCGGTCCTGCGGGCGCCGGCCGGGTCGGCGTAGTGGGCGACGACCGCCGCCGCGTAACGACCGTCGGCGAGCAGCCAGTCGGCGAGCCGGTTGCGCAGCCTGGGGGTCTCCCAGGCCGGATAGACGGCGTACGCGACCATCGCGAGCAGCCCGCCGATCAGGGTGAGCAGCACCCGGTCCCGTACGGTCTGGCCGACCGCGAGGCCGCTCATGTCGAGGAGGAAGACGACATAGGCGGAGACGCAGGCCGAGCCGGCCGCGTACCCCGTGCGCATCAGCAGGAACATCAGCCCCGCGCTGACCACCGCGAGCGCGCCGGACGGGTAGGGCCCCGGATGTGCCAGCCGGACGACGGCGGTGGCGACCGCGACCCCGACGAGGGTGCCGCCGAAGCGCGCGACGGCGCGGCCGTACGTCTGGGTGAAGGCCGGCCGCATCACCATCACGGAGGCCAGCGGCACCCAGTAGCCGTGCCCGAACGGCAGGGCGGCGCCGATGAGATAGCCCACCGCGGCGACCACGGCGGTGCGGATCGCGTGGCGCAGGACGGGTGAGTCGTGACTGCGCAGCTCCTTGCGCATGGTCCGCAGCACGACCGGCGCCATCCGTACCAGCGAGGGCCGCACCAGCGGCTCGGCGTCGGCCGTGGTGCCCTGGCCCCTGGCCGTCTCGACGACACCGCGCAACAGCGTCGCCAGCCGGGCGGCGGCACGGCGGGCGGGTCCGGTGAGCACGTCGGAGTTGTCGGGGGCCTCCAGTACGGACAGGGCGGGGGCGGAGATGACCACCGGTTCGCCGTACCGGACGGCGTGGGCCGCGGAGTCGAGCACGGAGCCCGCAGCGGCCAGGAGTTCCCGCACCCGTTCGCGCTCGGGCCCTTCCGGCGCGGCGCCCACGGCGGGGTCGGCGAGTGAGGCGAGCACGGGTCTGACCCGCTCGGCGACACCGCGGGTGCCGTGCAGTTCGGCGGGGCGCCTGCGGGCCTCCCTGCGGGTGACGGCGGCGGCGCTGCGCGCCGTCACGAACGGCTCGGGGTCGAAGGGGGCGAGCGGGTCCTGGCACAGCCTGCGGGCGTAGTCGGCCTCGGCGGTCAGCGCGTCGGCGAGTGCGTCGCGCTGGGCTCCCCATCTGCGGACCGGGAAGAGGACGATCAGCCCGGCCTGGACGATCCCGCCGCAGGCGATCATCGCGGCGTGGCCGGCCGCGGCCGGCACGGAGGTGGGGAGGGTGACGGTCACCAGCATCATCGCGACGTTGGACGCGGCGATGATCCCGGCGGTGGGCCCGACGGCCCAGGCCAGCCCCGCCAGCAGCGCCCAGAGCGCGATCAGGGCCGTGAACAGGGCGGTGTGCACGGCGCTGAGGTAGCCGATGAAGGTCGATACGGCGAGCGTCCCGCCCGAGAACAGCGCGAGGACGGGCCGGGCGCGCCAGCTGCGCTGGAAGCTGGCGATGGCCGCCTGGAACGCGCCGAAGGCGGAGCTGGCGGCGACGGCGGGGCCGAAGATGTCGAGGCTGAGCAGAACCACCAGGGCGAGGCCGGCGGCGCCGCGGAAGGCGATGAGCGGTTCCAGGCGCCGCTGTTCGATCCTCAGCCCGGAGCGGGCGGTCGCATACAGGGCCCGGAGCCAGCGCATGGAGCTGAGCGTAGCGGGATACCGGTACATATCGGGCGCATGGCCGGGCCCCGGGCCACCGCGTCAGCGCGGCCGGGGCGCCGGCCCTGTCGCGTCAGCGCCGTCCGGGGCACCACGTCAGCACTCCCGGCCGTCACGTCAGCAGGCACCGGCCCCGCCGCGTCAGCGGGCGCGGGGGCACCATCTCCGCCGCGTCAGCGGGCGCGGGGGCACCATCTCCGCCGCGTCAGCGGGCGCGGGGGCACCATCTCCGCCGCGTCAGCGCATCCGGGGCGCCGGCCCCACCGCGCCCGCCGCAGGCCCCAGCCCCGCCGCGTCCGCCGCCGCCGTGCCGTCCAGCCAGCCCGCCTCGTCCGAGACGCCCCGCACCCGGCTCACGGTGGTCTCGGGGAACATCCGGTCCGCCTCCGAGACCACGGCCACATCCCGCTCCGCGAGCACCGGCAGGAGCGAACCGGCCTCGTCCGCCGTCACCTGGTCGGTGGCCCTGGCGAGCCGGTGACCGAGCCTGCTGGCGTACGCGGTCAGGAACGACTGCCGGAACGTCTTCGTCCGCTTGCGCCCGCCCGCACGCTGCGCCGCCTCCGCGCGGGTCATCGCGGCCATCCCCTGGACCAGGAGCGAGGTATGGAGCAGCTCGGTCACCTCCAGGTCGGGTTCGAAGCCGACGACCGTCGAGAAGCCGAACGCGCTGTTCCAGACCGCGCGGCAGCGGTTCGCGGTGGCGACCGCGTCCAGCAGGACCGCCTTGGCCGTCTCGTACGGGGCGTCGACGCCGATCCGGCAGGCCGCCGGGGTGTCCGTACGGTGGCCGTCGGCCGCGAGCCGCGCCTCGTCGATGCTGTGCCGGGCCATCAGCTCCTGTGCCTTCCCGCTGAGCGCCTCCGCCTCCGCCGCGTACTGCGTCGCCTCGGCCTTGGCCAGCAGCGCGCGGATCCGGCCGAGCGCGCGGGGCTCGGCGTGGTGGTGCGGCGGAAGGAGCACGTCCGCACCCGGGACGGGACCCAACGGTTCGATGGCCGGGAGCCGCAGGAGCAGCCGGTACAGCTCCAGGAGGGCGGTCGCGTACGAGAAGCGGTCGGCCTCCCAGGGGGGTGTGTCCAGCGCGTCGAGCTGGGCCCGCCAGCGCGGCGGCAGCCGCTGGTACGTGCGTACCTCCGCCGTGATCAGCGCGGTCAGCAGCCGGACATGCCGGTCGGCCAGATCGCGCCGGACGAGCCGTACCACATCGGCGGGCTGCCACCCGCGCCGCCAGGCCCGGCGCAGGAACTCCGCACCGCGCCGGTCCAGCTCGGCGTCGGCCGCCGGGTCCGCCGCGAGCAGGGAGGCTCCGGTGTCCAGGCCCGCGTCGCCCTCGCTGTAGAGGGCCGCGGCGAAGGCCCGGTCGATCACCGGTTCCATACGTTCTCCATGCGCCAAGGGTAGGTCCGGCCCTCCCCGTTCCCGCCCGGCGGCCGGGAACGGGAGCATGGGCGGCCGTGGACACCGCCGCCCATGGACACGGCCGCCGACGCCGGCGTGCGGGGCGCCGCAGTGCGTCGCGCCTACGGTGAGGTCATCACCCTGTACGGCGTCGGACCCGCGGCACCGGACGGTCCGGCAGCCCTGGCAGCCCCGCCGGACCCAGCAGGCCCGGCAGGCCCGGCAGGCCCGATCCGGCAGATCCGGCAGATCCGGGCGGGATCCTTTGTCCACAGCCTGTGGACAGGTGACCGGGTGGCTGTCCGACCGACCGGACCCAGCGCCGTCTCACACCTTCAGCACCAGCTTTCCCCGTACGTGCCCCTCCTCGCTCAGCCGCTGAGCCTGTTCCGCCTGCTCCAGCGGCAGGACCTTCGCCACCTCGACCCGCAGTGTGCCGTCCGCCGCCTGTTCCGCCTGCCGCGCCAGGATCGTCTCCGCGTCGGCGGACATGGCGCCCCCGCTGAAGACCACGCCCAGCTCCCGTGCGGCCGGGTCGGAGATGGTGACGACCCGGTCCGTCGTACCGCCGCGCAGCTCGATCGCGTCCGGGAGCGCCCCCTTGCCCGCCACGTCGAAGACCGCGTCCACGCCCTGCGGGGCGACGGCGCGGACCCGCTCCACGAGTCCCTCGCCGTACGTCACGGGCGTCGCACCCAGCGTCCGGAGGTAGTCGTGGTTGGCCTCGGAAGCGGTGGCGACGACGGTCGCTCCACGGGCCGCCGCGAGCTGGACGGCGAGCGAACCGACCGCGCCGGCACCGCCGTTGACCAGCAGTGTCTCGCCGTTCCTGAGGTCCAGCAGATTCAGGACGCGCTCCGACGTCTCACCGGCCACCGGCAGCGCGGCCGCGGCCTCCCAGCAGAGCGCGTCGGGCTTGGGCGCGAAGGACTCGGAGAGCGCGTACGGCGCGTACCCGCCCGTGACGCTCCAGCCCACCACCTCGTCGCCGGGCGCGACCCCGGTGACGCCTTCACCGATCTCGTCCACGGTCCCGGCGACCTCCACCCCGGGAACCGCGGGCAGCGGGGTCGGGAACATGTCCTTCGCCCAGCCGCTGCGGATCTTGTGGTCGAGAGCGTTCACCCCGGCGGCGGCCACCTTCAGGCGGACCTGGCCGGGGCCCGCGTGCGGCTCGGCGGTCTCCCTGAGCCGCAGCACCTCGGGGCCGCCGAACTCCTCGAACACGATCGCTTCCATGGTGTCTCCCTCGGTCGGTGAGCCGGTGTGGGTGAGTGAGATGTGGCTGAGTGAGATGTGGGTGGGTGAGCAGGTGAGTCGCGGGGGGGCGTATGCCCGGGTCCGGCGGCACCCGGCCGGTAGAACCACACCGCCGGTGCACTTCTTCCGTTTCCCAGCATCGATTTCCGTGTCCCACCATCGATCGTGACCGCTCCCGCCCCCGCCCGCCTTTCGTACGGCTCTCCCTCTCCCGCCACCGGCTCCGGCTCCGGCTCCGGCTCCGGCGGATTGTCAGTGGCGGCTGCAAGACTCGCTCGCATGACCGAACGGTGGGCTCTGGCGACGGCGGAGGGCGGCGGGGCACACCTCGCGCCACTCGGCGGCGACGGGCTGCCCGCAGGGGACGTGGTGTACGAGCCGGATCTGGCCGAGGCGGTGCGGGCCAGACCCGGCGTCGGCCGGTGGGTGTGGCGTTCGACCGCCGAGATCTATCCGCGGCTGCTCGCGGCCGGGGTGCGGGTCGAGCGGTGTTACGACATCGAGTCCGCGGAGCTGCTGCTGCTCGGCCACGCCGGGCGGTACGGCGAGCCCCGGTCGGCCGCGGCGGCCTGGGCCCGGCTGCACCGGGCGCCCGTGCCGCCCGATCCGCGCCCCCGGTCGGCCGAGCCCGGCGCACAGTCCTCCCTCTTCGAACCGGCCCCCGTACCCATGGAGTTGAGCGCGCTCCTGGAGGTGTACGCGGACCAGCTCGGCCGGTACGGGACCACCGTCCACCCGGACCGGATGCGGCTGCTGACCGCGTCGGAGTCGGCGGGGATGCTGGTGGCGGCCGAGATGCACCGGGACGGCCTGCCGTGGCGGGCCGATGTGCACCGGGCCGTCCTGGACGAACTGCTCGGGGAGCGGTATGCGGGCGGCGGGGAGCCGCGCCGGATGGCGGAGCTGGCGGACGAGGTGTCGGCGGCCTTCGGGCGCCGGGTCAGACCGGAGCTGGCGGCCGATGTCGTCAAGGCGTTCGCACAGGCCGGGATCCGGGTGAAGTCGACCCGCCGCTGGGAGATCGAGGGCATCGCGCATCCGGCGGTCCCGCCCCTTCTCCAGTACAAGAAGCTCTACCGGATCTGGACGGCCAACGGCTGGTCCTGGCTCCAGGACTGGGTGCGGGACGGGCGCTTCCGCCCGGAGTACCAGCCGGGCGGGACGGTCTCCGGGCGCTGGACCACCAACGGCGGCGGGGCACTGCAGATCCCGAAGGTGATCCGGCGGGCGGTCGTCGCCGACGAGGGCTGGCGTCTGGTGGTGGCCGACGCCGCCCAGATGGAGCCCAGGGTGCTGGCGGCGGTCTCCCGCGACCCCGGGTTGATGGAGGTGGCCGGACACGAGGGGGATCTCTACTCGGCCCTCTCCGACCGGGCGTTCAGCGGCGACCGGGACCACGCCAAGCTCGCGCTGCTCGGCGCGGTCTACGGCCAGACGTCGGGGGACGGCCTGAAGAATCTCGCGGCGCTGCGGCGGCGGTTCCCGGCAGCCGTGGCCTACGTCGACGACGCGGCGAGAGCCGGCGAGGAGGGCCGGCTCGTACGGACCTGGCTCGGCCGGACCAGCCCACCGGCGGCCGGGGCCGATGACGGCGACGAAGCGGGCATCCCGCAGGAGGAGCCGGCGCCCGACGGTGAGTCCCGTGCGGACCGGCCGTCGGGCAGGGCGCACGCGCCGGACGCACGGGCCTGGGGCCGGTTCACCCGGAATTTCGTGGTGCAGGGCAGCGCGGCCGACTGGGCACTGCTGATGCTGGCCGCACTGCGCCGCGCCCTCCACACCGGGGGTCTCCGCGCCGAGCTGGTCTTCTTCCAGCACGACGAGGTGATCGTGCACTGCCCGGCGGACGAGGCACCGCGGGTGGTCGAGGCGATCCGGGCGGCCGGTGAGCTCGCCGGGCGGATCGCCTTCGGGGAGACACCGGTGCGGTTCCCGTTCACGACGGCGGTGGTCGAGTGTTACGCGGACGCGAAATGACGCACGGCAGATGACGCACAGCACGGGTCGCACAGCACGCGGGACGCACGGCGAGGGACGCCCGGCACGGGACGCGAAATGACCGGAGTGCGACGCGAAGAATGTCCGCCGTCTCCCCGGGTACGCGGTTGGTCGGACACGCAGTATCCGGAAACGCCGTACAACGCGACACCGCAGTACGGCGCGACGAGGTACAGCGCGTCGACGTACGAGGCAACCGACGTACGAGGCAACCGACGTAAGGAGTGCAGGCACTATGACTGCCACCGTGAAGAGCACCCTGCCCGATGCGGCACGTGAGACCACCGGGAAGGCGCTCCAGGGCGCCCTGGTCGACCTGCTCGGCCTCTCCCTGCTCGCGAAGCAGGTGCACTGGAATGTGGTGGGGCCGCGCTTCCGCTCCGTCCACCTCCAGCTCGACGAGGTGGTCACCACCGCCCGCGACTACGCGGACACCGTCGCCGAACGGTCCTCCGCCATCGGCGTACCGCCCGACGGGCGTATCGCCGCGCTGGCCAAGACGAGCGAACTGCCGGAGCCGGCGACCGGCTGGATCACCGACGACGATGTCGTGGCGCTGCTGGTGGACGCGCTGGGCGGGGCGATCACCCGGCTGCGCAGCGCGATCGCCGCGACCGACCAGGCGGACCCGGTGAGCCAGGACCTGCTGATCGGTCTCACCGCCGAACTGGAGAAGCAGCGCTGGATGTTCCAGGCGGAGAACGTCTGACCGCCGTACATCCACCCCGGCCCGGCGCATCCGGCCCGGCGGCCGGCCATCCGACCTGACGGCCATCCGACCCGTCGGCCGCCCGCCCCGGCGAACCCGTCCTACGTCCCGGCTCTCCCGGAGCGGATCCGGGACGCGAGGACCGCGATGTCGTCCGTGGCGTCCCGGCCGAACCGGTCGAGTACGTCGTCCAGGAGACCCTCCAGGGTCCCGCCGACCGGAAGACGCAGACTCGCCAGCCGGCCGACGGACACATCGATGTCCTCGCCCCGGCGCTCCACCAGGCCGTCGGTGTACATGAACAGGACCGTCCCCGGGCCGCAGGGCAGCGAGACGGTCTCATAGCCGCCGAGCCCGGTGCCGAGCGGCGGCCCGACCGGGATGTCGGCGATCACGGCCTGCTCCCCCCGGTCGATGAACACCGGCGGCAGATGACCGGCGCTCGCCACCTGGCACTCCCCCCGGAAGCGGTCCACGACCGCCAGCAGACAGGTGGCAGCCCGGTCGATGCCCGCCTTCTCCACCATCAGATCGAGCCGCTCCAGGATGACGTGCGGCGGGAGGTCGTCCTGGGCGAGGAGCCGCACCATGGAGCGGTAGTGGCTCATCGCCACGGCGGCGTCGACCCCGTGGCCCATCACATCGCCCATGACCTTCAGATGGCGTGCGTCCGACAGGGGTACGACGTCGAACCAGTCGCCGCCCACCTCCGCCCCCTGGCCGACCGGCAGATAGCGGGTGGCGACCTCGATGTGCGGATGCGGTTTGCGCGGCTCGGAGAGCAGGGCGCGCTGCAGTTCCAGGGCGATTCCGTGCTCCCGCGTGTAGCGGCGGGCGTGATCGAGATCGACGGCGGCCCGGACCGCCAGCTCCCGGGCCACCACCACGTCCTGGTCGGTGAAGGCGGGTGAGTCACCGGCCCGTACCAGCGCCAGGCAGCCCAGCGGGCGCCCCCGGGAGGTCAGCGGCACGACGCACACCGAGTGGAAGCCGAGGGCCCGGTAGACGGCGACCCGCTCCGGGCTGGGGGCGGACGCGGTCAGCTCGGCGTCGGTGGAGAGGTTCTGCAGGACCGGCTGGTTCGTCTCCAGACAGCGCCCGATGGTTCCGCCCGACTGGTAGTCGGCGTACTGCCCCGGTTCGCCGAACTGCCTTACCGCATCGGCGAGTTCCGGCACGGTCGCCATGCCCGCCCTACGCAGCCGGACCACCCCGGCGGGCGGCGGACGCACCTCCTGGCCGATCTCCGGGGCGAACACCTCGACGCTCGCCACATCGGCCAGTTCGGGGACCACGAAGTCGGCCAGCTCGCCGCAGGTCGTATTCATGTCGAGCGTGGTGCCGATCAGGTTGGCGGCCGTGTCCAGCATCGACAGATGCCGGCTGACCCGTTCGTACTCCACCTGCCTGCGGCGCGGCGCCAGCACTTCCAGCACGATCAGGACAAGCCCCCGGACCTCCCCGTCCTGCTCCACACGGTGACAGGCGCCCTGCCAGAACCGCGGCTCCGGACGGTCCGACGCGGGGGTCCGGCCGCTGGTCGCCAGGTCCCGGGCCCGGCCGTCGGCGAGCACACCGCGCAGGAGGTCCGACGGGACGTCCAGCTCGGGAAGAATGTCCTCGACGGTCCGGCCGAGATGCCCGGCGGCCGAAATGCCATTCATCCGTTCGAGAGCCGGATTGACGTACAGATAGCGCAGCTCCGTGTCGAGCACGCAGATTCCCGCCGGGGTACCCGCGAACAGCGATTCCAGGCTCTCCAGACCCAGCGGGGGCGGAACATCCGGCGCATCGGCGCACACAGGGGACCTCCAGGGGCGGGACGGCGGACGCCCTGACCTCCATGGTCGACCGCCGGAACGCGGCGCGCATCCGGCCGGGGCGGCTGGGCGGCATCCGGCTTCGCCTGCGGGCCGGACGGGGCTTGCGCTGAAGTGCGCTCCAGCACCTAGCGTCACGGACGGGCCTGGACCGGGGCCGCGGACGGAACCCGGACGGAACCGGCGGCCACCCACCCGACCGAGGGGAACACCATGCGTTACACACTGTTCGGCAGGACCGGTCTGCGCGTCAGCGAGCTCAGCCTGGGCGCCATGACCATCGGCGAGGAGTGGGGCTGGGGCGCCGACAAGGAGACGAGCGCTCGCATCGTCAACGCCTACGCGGAGGCGGGCGGCAACTTCATCGACACCGCCAACAACTACACCGAGGGCAGTTCGGAGCTCATTCTCGGGGAACTGCTGGAGGGGCGCAGGGACCGGTTCGTGCTGGCGACCAAGTACAGCTGCACGACCGACCCCGACGACGTCAACTCGGCGGGCAACCACCGCAAGAACCTGGTGCGGTCGGTGGAGGCCAGCCTCGGCCGGCTGCGCACCGACCGGGTGGACGTCCTGTGGGTGCACGCCCGCGACAACTTCACCCCGGTCGACGAGGTGATGCGCGCCCTGGACGATCTGGTCAGGTCGGGAAAGGTGCAGTACATCGGCGTTTCGGACTGGCCGGCCTGGGAGATCGCACAGGCGAACACCCTGGCCGAACTGCGCGGCTGGACCTCCTTCGCGGGCTCCCAGCTCCGCTACAACCTGCTGGAGCGCACACCGGAGCGCGAGCTCCTGCCGCAGGCCCGCGCCTTCGACCTGGCAGTACTGGCCTGGGCGCCGCTCGCGGCGGGCAAGCTCACCGGCAAGTACCGCAGGGGTGAGACCGGCCGCCTGGACGGCTCAGGCGCGGACGGCCGGAACGACCACGAGGACGCCGTGATCACCGCGGTACTGGAGGTGGCCGAGCAGGGCGGCTGGTCCCCGGCCCAGGTGGCACTGGCCTGGCTGCGCAGCCGGCCGGGCAATGTCATCCCCATCGTCGCGGCCACCAGGGAGAACCAGCTGACGGACAATCTGGCCTCGGTCGATGTCCGCCTGGACGCCGGAGCCCTGGCCCGTCTGGACGAGGTGAGCGCCGTGCCGCTCGGCTTCCCGCACGACTTCCTGCGGGAGCCCGGCATCACCCGGAGCTTCTACGGGGACCGCTGGGCCGAGATCGACGACCGCCGCTCCACCTACCGGCGCACCACGGGCGAGGTCCTCTGACGAGGGGGGAGCGTGCGGGCCCTTGGGGACCCTGAGTGTGACCCGCTCCGGGCCCCGGTCGGCCTTCCCGCCGGGGCACCGGCGAGCTGCGCCGAGCTCCGGCGGGGAAAGGTACAGGCCTTTCAGGAAACAGCTGATGGATGTATCTGAGATATCCCCGTCAGGACATAGGTCATGCATACAAAAGCGGTACAGAAAAGCGTCACGTTCACCCACCTGTATTGTGTGCGGGCAGCCCGAATCGATTCGTTCGCCCTCAGAAATTGCACCGGGAATACCTCTTGCGTCGGCGGTCTCATCCAGACGCGTGCGAGCGCACGACGCATTCACCCCGAGGAGAAGCGGCGCCTTCACCCTCTCGCCGCAATCTTATCCCTACCAAGACGCCCGTCCGACACACGGGACCCGCCACCGGATCCCATGATCGACCTAAATCACCCACTCCTCGCATATGGGCGCTGTGAACCTCTCGAATTCATCGGTCCAGCCCCGGGAAACCATCCGGACGGCCGCAGTCGGGGTCGCTCAACCCCTGCGCCGGCCCAGTCGGCCGAGCGCCTTCAGGGCGCGGGTCTCGTCGGAACGCGCGCCGATCCGGCGGCTGATCGACAGACTCTCCTCCAGGTGCACCGCGACCTGGCCGATACGCCCGGTGTCCTGCTCGGCCTGGGCCAAGTCGTAAAGAACTCCGGCTACTTCACCTGCGGCGCCGATCCGCCGCATCACCGCGAGAGCGGCGATGTGCTGAGGCAGAGCCCGCTCGGCGAGGCCGGCCGCGCGGTAGGCCCGGCCGGTGCCGTTGAGGGCGACGCCCTCCCCTCTGAGGTCCCCCACGCCCCGCAGCGCCGGCAGCGACTTTCCATAGAGGACGAGGGCTTCCTCGGTTTTTCCGAGAGCGGCCAGAACACTCGCGAGATTCATCTGGAGTGTGGCGCGGTCTCCTCTTCCCACCATTGCCTTGGAGAGATCTATGGCTTCTCGGTAAGCACGTTCGGCGGCTTCCAGATCGCCACTCTTCTGCCTCAGCTCCGCGACGTTGTTGAGGGTTCGGTATCTCCCCCTGTCATCGGCCGCGTCCGTGAATACGACAAGGGCGCGGAGGAAATAGTCGAGCGCCGTTTCGTCATGGTCCAGATGGAGATGGGTAATACCGAGAAGATTGTAGCTGCGCCCTACCTGGACGGCGTCATTCGACTGCAGCCGCAGACTCAGTGACCTTTCCTGCAGCGTCTGCGCAAGAACGTACTGTCCGGTGTGCCAGAGCGGAATCGACAGTTGGTGGATCGATTCGCTCTCCAGCTCCGAATCGCCGAGGGCCCGCGCGATCCCCAGGGCCTCCGAGGCCGTCGCGTGCCCCTCCCCGTACTCACCGCGGTGGACACAGACCCCGCTCAGATCGAGAAGCGCACGCGCCCGCGCCGCGTCGTCGCCCGTGGCGCGCCAGTGCTCCACAGCTCGGCGCAGCAGCGGTTCCGCGGTGCCGAGGTGGCCCTCCACATCCAAAAAACCGGCCAATATGTTGGCGCAGAGGGCGAGTTGGCGTTCCGAACCATGCCTGCGGACCCGGTCGAGCGCCGCCAGCACGTTGGCGCCCTCGGTGATCAGCCACTGCTCGGCCGCATGCGCGTCGGGCATCTCGGGTCCGGGTGACTCGGGGAGTCCGGAAGCGGCGGCGATACGCGAACGGAAGGGGTAGGCGAGCCGGTCGGCACGGACGGCGAGACGCAGGTAATGATCCACCAGCCGTTCGAGCGCCCTACGGGAGTCGTCCCGGCTGTCCACACGCACCGTACGGACGCCGGAACCGGAATCGGGATCAGCACCGGAAACGGAATCGGAATCGGTATGGAGTTCCGCACCGGGATCGTCACGTAATTCGGACTCGTCATCGATCAGCGTACGGGCGTACGCACGCAGCAGATCATGCAGGGTGAAGCGGTGCGGTGAGGGCTCGGTAATGAGGTGGTGGGCGTGGAGTTCCTCGACCGCGCGCGCGGCCGTACCGAAAGGGAGACCGGTGAGCGCGACGACCGCATACGTATCGAATTCCAGCCCGAAGTGCAGACCGATACGGCGGAACACCAACTGCTGGACCGGGGTCAGCGCACGGTAGGACTGGGCGAACACATGGGAGACCGATCTTTCCCCGTCCCGCATTTCGGAAAGCTCTCCGCTGCCGCCGGTCAACTGCTCAAGGAGGTCGGCCGTGGTCCACGACGGCCGGAGCAGCAGCCGGCTCGCCACCAGTTCGATAGCGAGGGGCAGATAGTCGCATATACGAACTATTCGCTCGATGTCCGCGCCCCGGCCGGTGCCGCCCCGGCCGGTGCCGCCGCGTCCGCCGAGCCGCTGCTCGAAGAGCGCGATCGCATCCCCGCGCGGCAGCACGTCGAGCGAGACGGGCCGGACACCCGGGAGGCCGGGAAGCCGCTGCCGGCTGGTGACGATGACCGCCGTCGGGGACGCGCCCGGAAGCAGGGGCCGGACCTGGGCCGGTCCAGCGGCGTCGTCCAGGATCACCACCATCCGGCGGTCCCGTACGGAGGCCCGCCACAGGGAACTCAACTCCTCCTCACCGTCGGGCAGTTCGACAGCCGGTATGTCGAGCAGCCGCAGCAGTTCGGTGAGGGCATGGGCAGCTGTCAGCGGCGCCCGCCCGGAGACATGTCCTCGCAGATGTATGTAAATCCTGCCGTCCGGGAACCGTTCCCGCAGTTGGTGCCCGAGATGGACCGCCATGGATGTCTTTCCCACACCCCCCATCCCGTCGATCGCCTCGATCCGCACGACGGGCGCGGTGGTGCCGTCCCCCTCACAGAGCGCGGCGGTCAGCTGCCGCAGTTCGTCCCGGCGCCCCACCCATGGGATGTCGCGCGGCAGGTTGTCCGGGACCACGCGCCCGGGGCGTGAGGGCCGGTGCGTTCCGCTGCCGGCCCGCAGGAGCAGCGCAGCGGCCGGGGTGCCCGAGAGGATGCCCTGGTGCACCCGGCGCAGCCGCCGTCCCGCGTCCAGGCCGATGTCACGGACGACGCGCTGCCGCGTCCGTTGCAGCAGCCTGGTCGCCTCGGCGGCGCGGCTGCTGCCGTAGAGGGCGAGGGCGAGCTGCTCGGCCAGCGCCTCGTCGACCGGGTGCTCACCGAAGAGCGGCATCAGTACCGGGACGGCCTCGGCGAACTTCCCCGCCTCCATGAGGATTTCGGCGTACACCCGGGCGCCCGCGAGACGGCTCTCACCGACCGTGCCGCGCAGTGCGGCAGCCCAGTCCCCGGCCATTCCGGCCAGCGGTTCACCGCGCCAGAGGCCCGCCGCCGCGTCCAGCAGACGCATCGCCTCGGTCCCGTCGCCGCTGTCCCGCAGAGAACGCGCCTGCTCGACACAGCTCGTGTAGCGGCGCAGGTCCACCCGGTCGGGGTCGATGTCCAGCACATACGCGTTCGTACGGCTGACGACCTGGGGTGCCCCGTCCCCTGCGGCCCTCAGGGCCCGTCTGATGCGCGAGACATGAACATGCAGGGCTTCTCTGGCCTTTGCGGGCGGATTCTCGTCCCAGATCCGGTGGACCAGCGTGTCCACGCCCACGGTACGGCTCGCGTCCCAGGCCAGGGCGGCGAGCGCCAGCCGCGTTTTGGTGGAACCGAGATCACCGGGCCGGCCGGCGGCCCCTACCTCCACCGATCCTGAAAGTCGAATCTCACACTCCACCAGCGTCCCTCCGCCGGTCCGGCCCGCTATGGGCCGGGCATTCGAGAGTGACACGGCGGAGCGCCCATGGCTATATGAGCCCGGCCTGCGTCCTGTTGAAGTCCGAAACTGACTTCTGGCTGAGCAATTCTGTTCATCTACGCCATGGAGCGGGAATGCCTCTCCTGGTCGACGCAGGACGTTGCCGCATTTCCACATATGCTTCTGGCATATTCACCTTCGGATACCGCCCAGCAGGTCCCGGTCGGCCCGACGAGGTCCCGACCAGGAACCCACTCCCGACCAGGCATCGACGCCAAACCGACGCAGGAATCACTCAGGAGCACGACCGACCGACAGCACCACCGACTCGCTTACTGCCCGCCGCGCTGTTCAGGGAGGTTGGGAGACGTGTCCACTCCGGAGTCCGGCAGAGCGACGGCGCTGCTGTCGTCCCTGGTCGCCCATGGAACCGAACGGGCCTCCCCCGCCTGGCGGGAGCTGGGCCGGATCGCGCGCGCCGTAGCCGGTCAGGACCCCGCCGTGGCCCGGCTATGGCCCTCTGAGGACGTACAGACGGACGCCCCGGAGGATCCACCGGCGGACGGGGCGGCCGACGCCGTGCCGGTGGATCCGCTCCAGGACATGGCACGACTGGCCACCGTCCTCGCCGATGCGGCGAGGACCGACGTCCGTACGGCGCGCACGGTGGACGACTGGTTACGGCGTTACGGGCCCGGTCAGGAACCGGCCGCCCACACCAACACCATCGGCGGGGCAGCCGTTCTGCACGGGCCGAGTGTGCAGGCCCGCGACATCCAGGGCGGCGTCCACTTCCACCAGCCTGCCGGGCAGGACAGCGCCCGCCCCCCGGTGCCCCGCCAACTGCCGCCGGTCAGAAAGCCGTTGATAGCCCGGGAGAGCGATGTGCGCGCCCTGGACCGGCTCCGGGCGGGACACCCCGCGGGGACCCCGCAGCTGCTGGTGGTCAGCGGCTTCGCGGGCGTCGGAAAGACGACGCTCGCCTCGCACTGGCTGCACGGACTCGCCGACGACTTCCCGGACGGGCAGTTGTACGCCGACCTGGGCGGCCGGGCGGCGGCAGCGGAGTACGGGGAAGGCCCCGTACCGGCCGCCGCCGTACTCGAAGGGTTCCTGTACGCGCTCGGGGTGGGCTCCGTACCGGTGGACACCGCTCAACGCATCGCGCTCTGGCGGTCGTTGACTTCCGGGCTGCGTCTGGCCGTACTGCTCGACGACGCGTACACATCGGCTCAGGTGCGTCCCCTGCTCCCGGGTGCGCCCGCAGGACTCACCGTGGTGACGAGCCGGAGCCACCTCACAGGGCTCCAGGTCGACGGTGCCGCCGTGCACCGACTCGGCGCCCTCGCACCCGACTCCGCGGTCGAGCTGCTCGCCAGGGGCGGGGGCGGGCAGCGTGTCCTCCAGGACCCGGAGGGCGCGCGTGAAGTGGTCGCCCTCTGCGGGTATCTGCCACTGGCCGTCTGCCTCGCCTCCGCCCAGCTCGCCGCGCGCCCGCACCACACCCTGTCCGCCCTGGCCCGCAGCCTGTCCCGGGGCCGGGGGCCGCTCGACGCACTCCGCGTGGAGGGAGAGGCCGTGGTGCGTACAGCGCTGGATCTGTCCTACCGGCTGCTGACCGGCAGCGGCGCCGCTCTCTACCGGCGGATGGGCCTGCTGCCCGCCGACCGCTTCGACCTCTCCCTGCTGACGGCGGTCGGCACGGACCCCCCTGAGCCGTCCGGCCCGGCCGGCCCGGACGGCTGGGAGCACTCCGCCGACGCCGACCTGGCCATCGGCGCCCTGCTGGAGGCGAACCTCCTGGAGGAGACGGGCCCAGGGACCTACCGCTTCCACGACCTCGTACGCCCCCACGCCCGTCTCATCGCCGAGACGCGGGAGAGCCCCGCACAGCGCGAGCGCACCCTCCGCCGCTTCGTGGACTGGTGTCTGGCCTCCGCGACCGCGGCGGAGAGCATCCTCACCCCCGGCCACCGGCTGCCCGCCCGACCCGCCACGGTGCCGGGCGTCGTACCCGCCGCCCTCAGCACCCCCGCCGATGCGCTGGCCTGGCTGGACACGCACCGCAACAGCCTGCTGGGAGCGGTACGGCACTGCGCCCGCGCCGGATGGCACACCGCCTGCTGGCAGTTGACCGACGCCGCCTGGCCGCTCTTCGTACGGTTGCGGCCCCGGGAGATGTGGATCGAGACGCACCGCACCGGGCTCGCCGCCGCGCGTTCCGACGGATCCCGGGAGGGCGAGGGGCGGATGCTGACGTCCGGGGCGATCGGGCTGCGCGACGCGGGCCGTTACGCGGAGGCCGCCGACTGGTACGCCCAGGCGCTGGAACACGCCACGGCCGACGGCGACCTACGCCAGCAGGCCCAGGCGATCAACGGACTCGGCCACATCAGTCTGCTCACCCACCACTACGACGACGCCCGCGCGCACTTCGAAACGGCCCTGCGCATGAGGGAGTCGGCCGGATACGCACGAGGCGCCGCCCTCTCCCGGCGGCGCCTGGGCGAGACCGCACTGGCGGCGGGAGACCACCCGGCCGCCGCCGGGTATCTGGCCGCCGCGTGCACCGAGTTGGAGGCGCTGGGCGAGAGCTACGAGGCGGCCCGGGCCCTGGCCCTGCTCGGCCGCGCACTGGCAGGCGACGGCGACCACGACGGCGGCACCCGGCGGCTGCGCGAGGCGCTGGCGGCCTTCCGGTCGTCCGACGTCCGCTCCGCCCACTGGGAGGGGTATGCCCTGGAGTGGCTCGGCGAGGCCGCCGCCCGCCAGGGCGACACCGCGGAGGCGACCCGCTGCTACGAGGCCGCGCGCACCCTCTTCCTGCGCCTGAGCCCGGCCGACGCCGAGCGCCTGGCCGACCGGCTGCGCCATCGGTGAGGAGGACGCGGGCCGGGGGGGGCGGGGTCAGTGCAGGGGCAGGCTGGCGAGGGTGAAGACGGGGCTGGTCTGCGGGTCGCCGGAGAGGTAGGTGTCCATCTGGGAGTTGGTGACCAGCAGCCGGTGCCCGCTCACGGCGACGCCGGTGGTGGTGTCGGCGCCGGGGTAGGTGCGGGTGGCGACGGTGGTGGCCCGGGTGGCGTCGCCGGACAGGCGGAGGGTGGTGACCGTGTTGTTCACCGAGCGGGCGACGTACAGGGTGTTCCCGCGGCGTGTGATGCCGTCCGCGCTGGTCAGTGGTGGCGCGGCGATCTTGCGGAGGTCGCCGGTGGCGAGAGTGAGCCGGTAGAGGGCGCCGCTGTACCAGTAGCCGATGATCAGGGAGGTGCCGTCGGGGCTGGTGGTGATGCCGTTGGCGTTGGACTGGCCTGCCGTGTAGTCGGGGAGACGGTAGGCCGCGTGCAGGGTGCGGTGGGCGCCGGTGGCGGGGGCGTTCACCTCGGCGGCGGGGATCCGGTAGACCACGGCGCGGTAGGAGTCCGTGATGTAGACGTCGCCGTCGGGAGCGATGGCCGCGTCGTTGACGAGGGTTCTGCTGCCTGGGTCGGGCACCGTGTAGGTGGCGACCGGTCTGCCGGTGGTGGTGTAGACGAAGAAGCGCCCGGTGAAGGCACCGGCGACCAGCAGGCGGTGGCCGTCGGTCTTGATCCCGGTGACGCTGGTGCGGCCGTCCTGACCACCGGGCAGGAACGGGTGGAGCGTACGCGTCCCGACGCGCCCGCGGTAGACGGTGCCGTCGGCGATGCTGCCGGTGTAGATGTTCCGGTGGTCGGCCGCGACGCTTTCCGGGAAGGCCCGGTGGCCGTCGAGGGTGATCGAGTGGACGCGGCCGGTGCCGGGGTGGGCCGGCGCGGCAGCGGCGGGCACCGCGAGAGCGGCCAGGGCGGCCGACGCCGCGGCGAGGGCGAGCAGCGTCCGCCGCCCTGGGGAGTGTGCGGTGGTGCGGGAAGGCATGGTGGATCGGGGTCCTTCGGGTGAGGGGTGTACGCGGCCGACAGGCAGCGGCCCAGGCTTCAACCGCCGTACAACGGCCGCGACTTCGGCAACGGCGATGGAAACAGCGGCGGCAAGGAGGCGCGGTGGCAGCGACGGGCGAGGGTGTGGTGGCCGGTCAGCGCAGGGCGTCGGCGATCGCGTCGGCCAGCGGGGTGGTCGGGCGGCCGATCAGACGGCGCAGGTCGCCGGAGGTGGTGAGCAGTTCGTCGCGGCTCATGCCGAGATCGGCGTCGGCCAGCACCCCCGCCAGCTCCGCCGGCAGCCCGGCGTCGGTCAGTGCGTGGGCGAACGCGTCGGCCGCGAGGTCGGTGTAGGTGACCTGCCGCCCGGCGGCTGTCGAGAGCGCCGCGGCGAGACCGGCCAGGGTGAACGCCTCGTCGCCGCCCAGCTCGTACACCCGGCCGGCGTGGCCTTCGGTGGTCAGCACGGTCGCGGCCGCATCGGCGTAGTCGGCGCGGGCGGCGGCGCTGATCCTTCCCCGGCCGGCTGCTCCGACCAGGGTGTTCTCGCGCAGGATCTGCGGCAGTCGACCGGTGTAGTTCTCCAGATACCAGCTGTTGCGCAGCAGCACGCTGGGGACCGCGCGCTCACGCAGGTACTCCTCCGTGGCGCGGTGGGTGGCGGCCAGGATCGTGGTGGCCGTATCGGCGTGCGACATGCTCGTGTACGCCACCAGCTGCACGCCTGCCGCCACTGCGGCGTCGATGGCGCGGCGGTGGTTGGCGACCCGCTCGTCCACCGTCGTGGTCGAGATCAGCAGCAGCCTGTCCGCTCCCGCGAAAGCCGCCGCGAGGCTGTCGGGGTCGGCGAAATCGGCCCGGCGCACCACCACACCGCGGTCGGCGAGTTCCTTCAGCCGGGTGGTGTCGCGGCTGGTGGCGACGATGTCCGAGGCCGGCACCCCGCGGCGCAGCAGTGCCTCGACGGTGAGCCTGCCCAACTGCCCGGAGGCACCGGTGACCACGATCGACATGGGATCCACCCCTGATTCTTGGTTTCGGTTCCGCCGCGGACCTCCCGCGGCTGGATCCCACCCTTCCTCCGATACTCGCTATTGGTAAGTAGCCACCTTGTCGTAAGGTGGCAACCCGGACGAAAGCATCGAGGTGAGCGTCGTGTCGGTCGACAAGAATGTGACGGGCCCCACAGCGGCGTTGTCAGATCCGTACGTGCGCGGCTGCCCGTCGCGGGATCTGCTCGACCAGATCGGCAGCAAGTGGGCCGTCCTGGTGCTGGGGGAGCTCGGCCGGGAGGGGGCGTGCCGGTTCACCCGGCTGCGGCAGCGGCTGGCCGGGGTGAGCGAGAAGATGCTCACCCAGACCCTGCGCACCCTGGAACGCGACGGCCTGGTCCTGCGGACGGTGTACGCGCAGGTGCCGCCCCGCGTGGAGTACGAGTTGACCGATCTCGGCCAGACTCTGCGGGAGCCGCTGAAGGCGCTCACGCAGTGGTCCGTGGGGCATGTAGCGGAGGTTGTCGCTGCCCGCGAGGACTACGACACCCGCATTCAGGCCGGCTGAACGACCGTACGCTGACGGCCGGTCACCGGATTCCGCGCGCTCGGGTGACGGCCGGGGCACGCAGGGAAGAAGCCCTGGCACACGCCGCCGCGCGGCTCCCCGCCACGACGGCTCGCGCGGCTTCCCGGCGCTCCTTCCCCGACCGTCGGCGCCCCCCTCAGCCGCGGCCCCGCGGCCCCGTGGGCCCCACCGACCGGAGCGCTTCGGGCGTGCCGCCCGCCACCAGCCAGGCGTGCAGCACCGAAGCGACGACGTGCGGTGGTACCAGGAGGCCGGGGACCGTCCGGATCGGCCGGACCGGCGGTGCACCGGCGCCGGTCCCGGCCGCGCGCACACCGAGTACGAGGGCGTTCCCGGCGGCCGGCACCGCCGCGACGAGGGAGCCGGGGTACCGCGACATCAGTGCGCCCACCCGGTGGTGGGCCCACTCCACCGGCAACGGCTCCCCGGTGACGAGCACATCCGCGTACTCGGCGTGGGCGATGCCGTGCTCCACGTACTCGGCATGAGCGATGCCGTGCCCCGCTTCCTCGGCGGGCCTCGTGTACTCAGCGGGCCCCGCGTACTCCACCCGCCCCGCACACCCGACGCGTCCCGTGTGCCTCCTCCGCCGTGGTGCGTCCGGATTCGCCCGCAGATGGACGTCGGCCGCGCCCGGACCGCGGAACCGTGGCCGGCTCCCGGGGAGCGGGACCGCCACCGCGAGCAGGACAGAGGCCCGACCGTGACCGGTCGTCGACCGCCAGCCGACGGAGACCGGGAAGACGGCCACGGGCGCCTCGCTCCGGTCCCCGGGCAGGTCCGGCAGGAACCCCGTGACCGTGGCTCCGGCCCGGGGCGTCCCGAACCGGACCGCGCACCAGGAGACGTCCGGCGGGGTCGCCCCGTACAGCTCCGTCCCCCCGGCGCGTACGGTCGGGGCGGGCCGGGCCGTCACAGCGCCACCCCCAGGCCGTCGCCCTCCCACCGGTCCAGCGGTGGCGGGGTCGGCAGCGGGGGTACCGCGGGTGCCCAGGCCGGTTCGCCCAGCCGCAGCAGCCGGTAGAGGAGCGTGCGCATCCGCCGGTGGAACTGGCCGGGCGCCGACGACAGCAGCGCGGCCACCTCCGCGTACCGGCCGGGGACGTACTGCTCGGCGGCGTACCGCAGTTGCCCCGCGAGGGGATGGGCCGGGGAGACCGCGGGGGCGAGGGTGGCCAGGAGCGCCGCCGGTGACGAGGCGGAGATCTCCCGCCTCGGTCCCGGTGTGAGCAGCAGGGCGGCCCGGGTGAGCGTCCCGTACGCGGTCAGGGAACCGTGGTCACCGATGATCCAGTCGGCCGCGATGAGCGGAACCTGCCAGTCCGCTTCCGGCGGCACCACGGCGATCCCCCGGGCCCGGCAGCCCGCGAGCCAGCTGCGCACCTGCCAGCTGCCGTGTCCCGCGAAGACGTTCGGGTGGAGCAGCAGGGCCACCCGGTAGCGGTGGGCGGGGAGTTGGCTGAGCAACTGCGGAAGCAGGGTGTCGAACCGGCCGAAGGTGGAGGTGGGCCCCCAGGTCGAGGTGACGATCACCAGCTGACGGCCCACTCCGACACCCAGCGCCCTGCGGAACTCCTCGCGCCGGTCCATCCCGGAGGTGATCCGGTCCACGCAGGGGTCGCCCACCACATGGGCCACCGGCAGCGCCTCGGGGCAGGAGTCGGCCAGCTCCCGCACGTCGCGCTCGTGCGCGTAGACGATGGCGGCCGGCCCCACCCGCCCCTCGTGGAGCAGATGCTGACGGCTCAGCATCCCCGGAGTGCGCTTCTCCCCCGGCGCCAGCACGGAGGTGTCGGTGAGCAGTTTGATGTGGCCGGCCCCGTGCGAGATCCGCACGACCGGCGCCCGTAACGCGTGCACACCGCGCGACCCGGCGGCCAGCGCCAGATCGAACTCGGCCCGCAGCGCCTGGTCCCAGGGCACGGTGGCGATGCCCAGGCTCCGCAGATACTGCGTGACGCCGCCGCCGAAGGCGTGCGGCGCCACGGTGAAGACCACCTGGATACGGAAGTCGGCCTCCAGCAGGCAGATGACTTCCTGGAGTCGCTGGGCGAAGGCCACGGTGTGCACGACGACCAGAATCCGTTTGCAGTCCGGTACGGTCAGCCACTGACCTTGCTCGATCAGCGCCGTTTTCGTGGTGTTGACAGACACAGTCGGTCCCCCATGTTCGTCGGCTGCGTGCAGCAGTCGAAGGGAGGGGTTCCCGGCCCGTACGGCACTTTCCTTGCAGTGGCCTTGCAGCAACCTTGCCCGCCCGGGATCAGGTCTCCGTCGAGCCCTCCCCGCCCCGGATCAGGTCTGGGGCCGGGCTCTCCGCACTCCGTCCGCGGGCTCCGCCTCAGGCGTCCCCGGACTCCTTCGCGCCCCCGTCCCCCGTGACGATCCGCCGGATCGTCTCCAGCGGCAGCTTCGGGGTGCCGTCCCGGAAGAGCAGGCCGTTCGTCTCCTGTGCGGTGTCCATGAACTGCGTGTAGCAGAACCCGGCGACCAGCGGGCTGTCCCGCAGTTCGGCGAAGAGCGTGCCGAGCAGTTCCGCGTACTGGGTGTCGGAGCTGGTCTGCGTGTAGAAGAAGTCCTCGTCGCCGCCCGCCAGCGAGAGGCCGCCGAACTCCGTGATCATCAGGGGTGCGTCGCCCGCGGCGAAGCGTGCGTCCTGCCGGTCCGAGAGGGAGATCCTCCGGCCCTGCGGGCCGCCGCCCGCCAGCACCGCCGCGAAGCCGGCCGCGTCCCCGTAGCGCTCCTTCAGCAGGGCGGGGTCGCTGGTGTAGTCGTGCACCCCCAGGATGTCGCTGTCGGTGTGCTCCCAGCCCTCGTTGGAGAGCACCGGACGCGACGGGTCCAGGGCCCGGGTCAGCGCGGCCAGGGCCATCGAGTACTGCTGCTGCGCCGGGTCCCGCGCGACGTCCGAGAAGCCCCAGCTCTCGTTGAAGGGCACCCAGGTGACGATCGACGGGTGGCTGCGGTCCCGGCGCACCAGGTCCAGCCACTCCCGGGTGAGCAGTTCGACGGCCTCCGTGCCGTACTCGTACGCCGCGCCCGTCTCGCCCCAGACGAGCAGGCCGAGCCGGTCGGCCCAGTACAGGAACCTCGGGTCCTCGGCCTTCTGGTGGACGCGGACCGCGTTGAAGCCCATCTCCTTGATCAGCTCGACCTCGCGGCGCAGTTCCGCGGTGCCGCTGTTGGCGAGCAGGGTGCGGGGGCGGTACCCCTGGTCGAGTACGGAACGTACGTAGTACGGGCGGTCGTTGAGCAGGAAAGCGCCACCTCCGACGCCCGCGCTGCGCAGGCCCAGATAGCTGTCGACCGCGTCCACGACATCCACCGCTTCCGCGTCCCCGGTGCCGGCCGGCCCGGACGCCTCCGGGTCGCGCACCGTGACCCGGGCGTCCACCAGGGTGGGTGACTCGGGGGTCCACCACAGGGCTTCCCGGTCGATTCCGTTGCGCAGGGCGTCCACCGCGATGTCGACCCGGACGCGGCGGCCCGTGGTGACGGTGGAGGTCTCGGCCAGCACCCGGTCACCTGCGCGCAGCACGATGTCGACCGTGAGCGGCCGGGGCAGCGGCCGGGCGAGGGCGATCTCCGCCACGACTCCGTACTGGGGGTCCGGGATCCAGGCCAGGTCGGTGATGTGCTGGCCGGGGACGGTCTCGGTCCAGACGCTCTGCCAGATGCCGGTGGTCCGCTCGTACCAGACGGCGTGCGGCCGCTCCTGCCAGTCCTGCTTGCCGCGCGGGACGCAGAGGTCGGCCGGGTCGTCCTCGGCGCGTACGACGAGTACGTGCTCGGTGGCGTCCGGGCGCATCGCCCCGGTCACATCGGCGGTGAACGGCGTCTGCCCGCCGGTGTGTTCGGCCACCAGCCGGCCGTCCAGCCAGACCCGGGCGCGGTGGTCGACCGCGCCGAAGTGGATCAGCGTACGGCCGCCGTCGGAGGCGGACGGGACCAGCGTCCCGTGGGCGATACGGCGGCGGTACCAGACGACCGGGTGCGGGGCGGTCTCACCTATGCCGGAAGCGGGTGCCTCGGGCGGGAAGGGGACCGTGATCTCCCGGTCGAACCCGCCGTCGGCGTCCACGGAGAACCACGCCTCGCGCTCGCCCGCGTCGGCGTCGTCGTATCCGAAGTCCCAGGCGCCGTCCAGGCTGTTCCACTGCTCACGGCACATGAGCGGCCTCGGATACGTGCCCTCCTGATCACTCGCCCTCACGGCTCCTCCTTCTGCCTCACCGGCCATCGGGTTTCGTACAATCGAATTCCGTTCATCATGAGTGAAGCTTTGCATCGTTGCAAGGAAACCGACCCGGGACACCGAACCCGGGGGACCGAGGGGGACGCGCCGGTGGGCAGGGTACGGATGCGGGATGTGGCCGAACACGCCGGTGTGTCGGTGCGGACCGTGTCCAACGTGGTCAGCGGCTACACCCATGTCAGCCCGGAGATGCGCGCCCGGGTCCAGCACTCGCTGGACACGCTGGGCTACAAGATGGACTACCTGGCCCGCGGCCTGCGTTCGGGCCGCACCGGATTCGTCGCGCTCGCCGTGCCCTACCTCGCCGAGCCCTACTTCGCCGAGCTGGCCCAGGCCGTCATCCGGGCCGCCGCCCGGCGGGGCATCACGGTGCTGGTCGAGTCGACGGAGGGCGACAGCGAGACGGAACGGCGCATCCTCGCGGGCGGTCTGACCAATGTGGCGGACGGCGTGCTGTTCAGCGCCCTGACCGTGCCGGCCGCCGATGTCGCGGCGACCCCGCCGGACTTTCCGCTGGTCATGCTGGGTGAGCACGATGTCGGCGACCGCTTCCCACGGGTCGGCATCGACAATGTCGCCGCGGCCCGCACCGCCGTGGAACACCTCCTGGAACAGGGCTGCCGCCGTATCGTCGCGCTCGGCAGGAACGGCAGCGAGAACGGCCGCCAGCGCGCCGACGGCTACCGGCAGGCCCTCTCGGCGGCCGGGGTACGGCGGGTGAACTGGCTGGTCGCGCCGGTGAAGGACTGGAACAGGGCCCAGGGTTACGAGGCCGTGCGGCAGCTCCTTGAGGGCAGCGGCCCGCTGCCGGACGCGGTCTTCGCCTTCAACGACGCGCTGGCCGTCGGCGCCCTGCACGCGCTGAACGCCTCCGGCGTCCGGGTGCCCGACGACGTCGCCCTGGCGAGCATCGACAACGTACCGGAGGCGGCGTACACCCACCCCCCGCTCACCTCCGTCGCACCGGATCTGGAGGCGATCGCGGAGCGCGCCCTCACCCTGCTCGACGAGCAGACCGGCCGACGGCCGGACGGCGGCAACTCCGGGGCCGCGGGGGCGCGGCAGGAGTCGACGCCCTTCCGGCTGGTCGTCCGCGCGTCCTCGCAGCGCCAGCCGGCCGGCTGACCGCCCGGCACACCTCCCAGGGCCTGGGGTCGAAGTGCCGCCTGCCGCGCGACGACAGACCCTCGTCCGCACCGGCCCGACCCCGGATATCACCTTCTTGCATCGATCTATTGCAACGATGTAAATCGTGTGCCAAGGTCTCGGCCATCGAGTTCACATCGAATGGACGAGGTGACTACCCCTATGAGCGGAGCGATGGCGCGCCGGCGCTTCCTGGCTCTCGGCGGCGGGCTGGCCCTGACCGGCGGGCTCTCCGCGTGCGCGTCCCCGCTGGCCTCAGGGCTGACGGGCTCCCAGCCCAACACCGCCGACGTGATCTTCTGGAACCTCTTCACGGGCGGCGACGGCGCCAACATGGTGCTGATGGAGAACGCCTTCCGCAAGGAGCACCCCGGTACGACGGTCGAGGCCACCATCCTGGGCTGGGGGAACCCGTACTACACCAAGCTGGCCCTGGCGACGGCGAGCGGTACCCCGCCCGATGTCGGCATCGCCCATCTCTCCCGGCTGCCGCTGCTCGCAGCCGCCGGGCTGCTGGAGCCGGTCTCCGAGACGGGCGTCGGCGACCTGGGTGTCACCCCGGACCGGTTCACCCCGGCGGCCTGGAAGAAGGCCACCGTGAACGGCACTCCGTACGCGGTCCCGCTGGACACCCACCCGTTCGTGCTGTTCTACAACACCGACCTGGCCAAGAAGGCCGGTCTGCTCAACGCCGCGGGTGACGGGCTGAAGCCGATGAAGGGCAGGGCCGCCTTCACCGACGCGGTGAAGGCGATGAAGGAGGCGGGCGCCCAGTACGGCGCCGCGATGTCCATCACCGCCGACCCGTCCACCGCCTGGCGCTGGTTCAGCATGATCTACTCCGGCCTCGCGGGCCCCCTGGTCACCGGCTCGGGGACCACGATCGACATCGACGCGGAGGCGATGCGGGAGACGTTCGACTTCATGCAGAGCCTCACCGGGCCGGGTCTGATGCCGAAGAGCCTCAACGGGTCGGGCGCCAACGCGCTGTTCAGTACCGGCAAGGCGGGCTTCCTCTTCGACGGCGAGTGGCAGATCCCCTCGTACCGGCTGGTCAAGGGATTGCGCTTCAACGTGGTGCCGTTCCCCGCGCTGCTCGGACCCGAGCCGGTGGCGTACGCCGACTCGCACGCGCTCGTCGTCCCGCGCAACCCGAACCGGACCTCCGCACGGACCGCGCACGCCGCGCGGTTCATCAAGAGCCTGCTCGACAACAGCGCGACCTGGGCGCACGGCGGCCATGTGCCCGCCTGGCTGCCCAGCCAGCGCAGCAAGGCGTTCCTCGGCCAGTCCCCGCAGCGCAACTACGTACAGGCGGCGTTCAACGCGAAGTACGACCCGGTCGCCTGGTACACGGGCGCAGGGTCCGACTTCCAGAACACCGTGGGCGCCACCATCATCGAGGTCCTCGCCGGACGGCTGGGGCCGAAGAAGGCCGTCGGCGCGATGCGGGCGGATCTGAAGCGCTACACCACGGCCCGACCACCGGTCACGATGAAGTAGGAGGCAGTTCCATGACGACCGTCGCCTCGACGCGGCCGGCCCCGGAGTCCGTACCCGTGCGGACCGCGCCCGACCGGCCGCCCCGCTCCGACCGGCGGGCGGGCCTGCTGCTCAGCACCCCGTTCCTGGTGGTCTATCTGCTGTTCCTGGGCGGCCCGCTGCTGATGGGTGTCGTGCTGAGCTTCTTCAACACGACCACCGTCAAGGACGGCCTCGGGGACTGGGTGGGGGTGTCCAACTACACCCAGGTGCTGAAGGACTCCCTCTTCTGGGACGCCATGTGGCACTCGGTGCTCTTCACCCTGATCACCACCCCGCTGCTGGTGGTGCTGGCGCTGCTCGTCGCCATCCTCGCCTCCCGGGTCCGGCGCGGCCGGCTCTTCTACCGTCTGGCGTTCTTCGCACCGTACGTGGTGCCGTCGTCCGTGGTCGCGCTGATCTTCCTGTGGATGTACACGCCCGAAGTGGGCCTGCTCCCCAAGCTGTTCGGCGCGGTCGGACTGCCGGTACCGGACTTCATCGGCAGCACGTCGGGCGGCTGGACCGCGGTGATCCTGATGACGCTGTGGTGGACGTTCGGCTTCAACTTCGTCCTCTACACGGCCGCGATCCAGGACGTCCCGCCGGATGTGTACGAGGCCGCCGCCATCGACGGGGCGAGCCCCTGGCAGCAGATCCGGCTGATCACCGTGCCGCTGCTGCGGCCGACCACCGGACTGGTGCTGATCCTGCAGATCCTGGCCTCGCTGAAGGTCTTCGACCAGATCTATCTGCTGCTCGCCGGCGGCCCGAACCAGTCGACACGGCCGGTCATCGAGTACATCTACGACACCGGGTTCACCTCCTACCGGGGTGGCTACGGCGCCGCGGCCACCATGGTCTATTTCGTCATCATCGTCGCGATCTCGTCAGCCTGGTACGTGCTGCGCCGCCGGTCCGCGACCCCCGCCGCGCCCCGCGCGGCGGCCTGAGCGGAGGACACCTTGAGCAGCATCACCGGCATCACCCGGACCCGGCCGGCCGGCGAGGGCTCGCCCGCGGAGCCCTCGGCGCCCGCGGCGCCCGCCGTCAACGGCGCGAAACTCTTCAACCGGCTCTGCGCCGTCTGTCTCACCCTGTTCGCGCTGATCTGGCTCGTGCCGTTCGCGTGGGCGCTCATCACCTCGTTCCGCCCGGACGGCTCGATCACCGCGAACCCGACGTCGCCCTTCGCTGGCGGCTGGTCCCTGCACGCGTACTCGTACGCCTGGGACGCCTATCCGATCGGCTCCTGGTACCTCAACAGCCTGGTCATCGGGGTGCTCGCGGTCGTCTTCACGGTCGCTTTCTGCTCGATGGCCGGCTTCGCCCTGGCCTTTCTGCGCTTTCCCGGCCGCAATGTCGTCCTGGCGCTGGTCACGGCGGGGCTGATGCTGCCGACCGAGGCGCTGGTGCTGCCGCAGTTCATCGAGTACCGGTCGCTGCATCTGCTCGGCACCTACTGGGCGCTGGTCCTGCCGTCGGTGGCGGCTCCGGTGTCGGTCTTCATCTTCCAGGCGTTCTTCAAGGGCATCCCGGTGGCGCTGATCGAGGCCGCGCGCATCGACGGGGCGAGCTGGTGGCGGGTCTACCGGACCATCTGCATGCCGATCTGCCGCCCGGCGATCTCGACGGTGTCGATCCTGACCTTCATCAGCTCCTGGAACGCCTTCCTGTGGCCGCTGCTGGTGCTGAACCAGACCAAGTCGCAGACGATCCCGGTGGGTCTGGCGTCCCTGGTCAACAACAGCAATATCCAGTACGCGGAGGTCATGGCGTCGTCGGTGCTCGGGTTCCTGCCGCTGATCGCGGTGTTCCTGGTCTTCCAGCGGCGCATCGTGCAGGGCGTGGCGACGACCGGCATCAAGTAGCGGCGGGGGCTCCGGGGTTCGCGGGGCCATCGGGGCCTTCGGGGTCGGCGGGGCTGCCAGGGTCCGTGGGACTGCCGGGGCCCGTGGGCCCTGCGGCGTCCACGGGGTCCACGGAGCCCAGGACCAGCTCCGCGAGGCGCAGGTACGCGTTCACGGTGGCCGCCCGCAACCGGTCCAGCTCCCAACTTGGCGACTGAAGCGCCGCGTCGAAGGGGATGTGGACCACCTGGGCGGGGTCGATGCCGAGCCGCCCGGCGAACGAACCGGGCAGCCGTCGGCCCGAGGCCCCGCCGATCTCGGCGGCGACCACCACCGCCTCCCGTGCCAGCCGCCCGCGCCCGTCCTCGCGTACCGCTTCGAGGGTCCGCACCGCCGCGTCCAGGAACCAGTCCGCGGTGCCGCAGCACACGATCAGCCGGTCCGTGTGGTCCAGCACCGCACCGGCCGAACGGTCGAGGCGCAGCCGCGACCAGTCGGTCAGCACACAGGAGTAGTGGGGCGCGGTCCTGGCCAGCATCCCGGCGTACTCCTGTGCGTGCGCCGGGTTGTGGCTGAAGTGGCCGCCGCGGTGGGCCAGCACTTCGAGCCCCGAGGGCAGCCGGGTGGTGAGGGCGCGGATCTCCCCGTGCGAGGGGGTGGGGGGCAGCCCGGCCAGATCGCGTACGACGGCCTCGTTGCGCCGGGTGAGGAAGGCGTCGAGCGAGCCCTCGGACGCGGCGCCGTCCAGAGCCAGGACCGGCTCGCCGCGTACGGCGGCGAGCAGCGAGCCGAGGACCATCGTCGTCGTGGCCCGGCCGCTGTAGTGGTAGGCGCCGGCCAGGGTCAGCCGCCTGCTGTACGCCAGGGGTACGCGCAGCCGCTCCAGGCGGGCCAGCGTCTCGCGGCGGGCCGACCCGAAGCGCGGCAGCCGCAGACCGGCGTCGGCGGGGCGGGGACCGCCGCCCTCCGAGTGCAGTTCGAGCGGGGGCCGCTCCGACGGCGCCCGGGTGGTCGCGGGCGGAAGCTGTGGCTCCGCGCCGCCCCGCTGGAGCCGCACCCGGGCGACGTACCGGGAGAGCAGTTCGGCGACCTCGCCCGCCGCGGGCCGCTGCGCCGGGTCCGCGTCGAGGCAGCGCAGCACCAGAGCGCGCAGCTGGTCCCAGGTGCCGCCCTGCCACAGGTGCATGCCCTCCGGCAGGCCCGGCAGTTCGAGGCCCGCCTTGCTGCTGATGAGCTGGAGCAGCTCACCGAGGGAGCGCATGTTGTCCTCGCGGGTCGGGACGGGGCCCGAGCCCAGGTACTCGCCGTCGACCGCACAGTCCGAGAGGTCGCCGAGCACCACGGTGCGGCGCAGCACGAAGACGCTGTCGGCGCTGAGGTCGGCGAGCACGATGCCGTTGACGTGGCAGACGGTGAGGGCGTTCGCCAGGTAGCAGGCGACGAGCAGCCCGCGCAGGATGTCGAAGGGGGCGCTCCCGGCCTGCACCGCCTGGGCGTAGATGTCCCCGAGGCGCGGCGGCTGCGCGGTCGGGGTGTCCGCGTCGGCGATCGGTGTCATCGCCAGCCAGCGCGGCGAGTCCCGGAGCCCGCCGGCCAGCAGCGTGGGGGCGCACTGTCCCTGGAGCCGGCGGAGCACCTCGGCCTCCACGTCGATCAGCCGGCTGTTGGCCGAGGGGAGATCGGGGCGCGGTATCCGCAGTACGGCCTCCTCGCCCCTCGGGTCGACGCCCCGGTAGAGGACGGTGCGGCGCCCGCGGCGACGGCCGCGCAGGACATACCCGCCGAGCTGGTCGGGGTCGCTGTCCGTGAGCGGCTCCCACTGGTCGGTGTCGGGGCCTGCCGGTTCCCGCTCCGGGCCGCCCCTCCGGTCGCCGAACGAGACCCCGAACCGGCTGAGCAGCCGCCGCTCCACGCTGGTGAACGGCTGGTGCGAGCCGGGCAGCCGGTCGGAGCCGTCCGGGTGCGCCAGCCAGGCCGGGAAGTCCGGTGCGTTTCCCGCGAGTTCCCCGAGACGTCTGCCGATCCGGCGGCTGGTGTGCAGGAGTTCGGCCTGCGGTACTGCGTCCAGGAGCACCGACTTGGCCTCGTCGGAGAAGTCGAAGATCCGGTGCTTGGCGGGGAGCGGGCCCGGTACGGGCGCGGGGTGCGGGCGTACCAGACCGCCGAGGAACACCTCGGCGAGGTCGGACGTACCGGCCTTCCAGGGCACCGCCGTCTGCACCAGCCGCATCACCGGCACGGACAGCGGGGAGACCGCGGCGAGATGGGCCGCGAGGCGGTACGCCTCCGGGGTGGCGGCGTCCCGGAAGTGCTGCACGCTGCCGAGGTCGTGTGAGGGGGCCACGGCCCCGTACGGGTCGGGGCGGGTCAGCAACGGCAGCTCGACGGTGGTGCCGGGCGAGGCGAGCAGCCGCGCCCAGTCCCGCAGCGAGTCGGCCGTCGGCTCCAGGACGGGCACCGGCACTCCGTCGAAGTCGGCGAGTCCCCGGGGGAGGACCGGGTCCGCGATCTCCCAGGAGGTGTTGGCGCCGCCGATCCGCCGGGTGGTGGCCATCCACCGCTCGGCGGAGACACCGGACGCCTCCCACATGCCGGGCGGCAGGGTGTGCAGCACCGCGACCGGGCCGCGTGCCGCCCGCCCGGCCAGCAGGTCGTGCATCGTGCCGGTCCGCCAGGCGGGGCCCATGCCGTCGCTGACGACCAGCAGCAGGGTACGGCCCGAAGGGTCGTTGATGCCGCTCAGCGGCAGCTCGGCGCTGTCCGTGTGGAAGGGCCGTGCGTGCAGGCGGGGTTGGTGCGGGGAGCGGGTGTCGAGCCCGAGCACCCGGATGGCGGCGAAGGCACCGAGCCGTTCGAGGAGGGTGCGCAGCTCCGTGCCGAGGCGGTGCCAGAGCAGCATGGAAAGACCGTCGTCGACGAGCAGGACGAGGTTGAGCCAGCGCTCGCGCACCGGCCGCTGCACCACATCGGCCAGCCGGGTCTCGGCGAGCCCGGCGGCGGTGCGCTCCTCGTCGATCTCCGTACGGTGGCGGCTGTCCCGTCTGCGCCGCAACGGCCGCAGGGAACGGCCCAGTTCGAGTTCGTCGGCGAGTGCCTTGTCCTCGGGAACGCGCAGCGGCATGGCCCGGCGGGGCTGCGGTCCCGGCCGGGGCCGCGGCGGTTCGGGGGCCGGTGACTGGCGGGCCGCCGCGTAGAGCGCCGGGGTGGTGAGGTCGGGGAGGTCCGGGTCGTCGGGCTCCGGTGCGGACCTGCGCGGTTCCGCCCCCTCGGGTCCCGGCTCCGGGGGCACCGGGTGATGCGGTGCGGTGGGCTCGTCCCGGTGGAGCGGGGCGTCCTGGCCCGCGGGCAGCCTCCGGGCCAGCCAGAGCACGTCGAGCACCTGGTCCGCGTCCAGGTCGTGGCCGCAGGCGGACAGCACCCGCAGCGCCTCGGCGAGCGGGCCGCCACTGTCCGGGGGCGCGGGGGTGCGGGGGCCGCCCGGGTCGCCCGCCCCGGTCACATCGCCCCGGTGAGCTGATGCAGTACGGCGTCCAGCAGCCCTTCGGCGTCCAGGTCGATACCGCCGGCCCGCAGGAACACGGCGTTGAGCAGCTGGTCGGTGGCGAGTTCGCCGGGGGCCCGGCGGCGCAGGAAGACCTCGATCAGGTCCTCGGCCTCCCGCAGCGCCTCATCGCCGAGGTGCGCGGCGACGATGGCCCGCAGCCGCTCCTCGTCGGGCACCGGCAGATCGAGCCGTACACAGCGGCGCAGGAACGCGGGCGGGAAGTCGCGCTCGCCGTTGCTGGTGATCACGACGACCGGGAACTCGGCGCACTGCACAAGGCCCTGGTGCACCAGGACGGTGCCCCGGTGGTCCAGGTTCTGCACCTCCACATCGGCCATGTCCTCCGGGAGCCGGGTCAGCTCCGCGATGTCGAAGACGCCCTCCTCGAAGACGGTGAGCAGGTCGTTGGGGAGATCGACGTCGCCCTTGTCCATCTCGTCGATGAGCAGGGCGCGCGGGGTGGACGACGGCACCAGGGCGGTGCCGAGCGGGCCGAGCCGGATGAACGTACCGATGGACGGCTCGCGTTCACCGCGGTCCCGGCTCAGCGTCGTCTCACGGAGCCGGCCGATCGCGTCGTACTGGTAGAGCGCGTCCTTCACGGTGGAACGGCTGTTGACCGGCCAGCGCAGCAGCTCGCCCAGGTTCAGTTCGTGCGCGATGGCGCGGGCCAGCGACGACTTGCCGGTGCCCGCGGGGCCGGTGACCAGGAGCGGACGGCGCAGATGCAGCGCCGCGTTGACGACGTCGGCGTGCCTGCGCTCGATCAGATACGGCAGCTCCGGCCGCATCGACCGCACGGGGGTGAACCGGCGCCAGGGCGGGGCGGACGGGAGGGCGACGGCCCGGGGCACCCCGTCGCCGCGGAAGAGCCGCCAGTCGGCATCGGCACCGGTGCCGGTGCCGGTGCCGGTGCCGGCAGCGGTGTCGGCGGCGGCGTTGGCATCGGCATCCGCGTCGGCTGTCATGTGCTCTCCTGTGGTTCGGTCAGATGCAGTCGGGGCACCGTACGGTCGGCGTCGGCCCAGGCGAGGACCGGGCGGCCGGGGAACTCGGGCGGGCTGGCCCTGGCCCTGGCCCGGTAGCCGCGCACCCCGTCGGGCAGCTCCCGGGTGGCGACGTCCGCCATGTGCTCGACGACATGTGACGCTCCGTCCCGGCCGCGGTCCCACACCACCACAGGGATGCCCAGCGCGAGACAGATCTGCACGATGCCGTCGCGGGGGCCGGGTGGTACGTCCACGGAGACGCGCACCGCGTCGAGTTGGTTGACCAGACTGGAGTAGACGGTGTCGCGGTCCATGGACTCCGAGACGACGACGGTCCGCCCCGAGTCGAGCCGGTTCCATCTGCTGCGCCAGTGCGACATGAAACGCCCGTGTCTGCGCAGGAGTTCGGGGCAGTGCACGACCAGCGGGAACTCCACGCCGAGCACGCCCGGCACGATCTCGTCCGGATCCCGTGCCTCCCACTCGTCCACCGGCAGATTGAGACCGGTGCGGTCCACGAGCACCTCGACGAGCGGCGGCCGTTCGTCCCCGGCCGGGGGCGTGAGCGAGTCCAGGACGCGCAGCACCTCGCGCGCCGCCTCCGATGCCGAGTACGACATGACGCTGTCCGTCGACACCTGCCGGGGCCCGGCCCCCTCGTCGCACCAGCTCCGCAGCTGGTGGCGGCCGGGCCCGGCCCGCGTCACCTGCACCAGGACCCGGACGCGCGCCGAGCGGGTCCGCACCGAGCGCTCCCACTCCTGCGCGTCGGCTCGCCGCTCGCCGAGCGCAGCCCGGGTGATGCCGAGCCGTCCGGCCACCCCGTCCGCCCACAGCCGCAGCTCCGCCCGCCTGGGTCCGGTGCCCAGGGCGCCGACGTACTCCATGACCCGCAGCAGCGCCGGGACCCGGCGCTCCCCGCCCGTGGAGTGGCCGTCCCCGGGCAGGACCTCCAGATGGTCGAGGAGCGCGTCCAGCGAGTCCCCGCCGGGCAGCGCCGCCAGATGCGGCAGCGCGGCGCGCACCGCCTCGGGGAACCGTCCGAGCACCGCCTGGTCCATGGACCGCAGCTGCCGGCGGAGTGCGGCGTACTCCCGCGGCGCCAGCAGCCTGGGCGTACGGGAGAGTCCGCCCGCCGCGAGGACCCGGTCGGCGGCCTCCGGGCTGTCCCGGCGCAGGATCCCGGAGAAGGCGGCCAGGGCGCGTGGATGGGTGAGGAGGAAGGCCGCGAACTCCTCGGATGTGGGCGGCGTGACACCGCTGCCGTACGCGGTGCCGCACGCGGTGGCCAGCCGCTGGGCGCGGTCGATCCGCTCGCTCAGCACGGGCAGCAGGTCCTCGATCGCCTCCACAAGGAGCAGGAAGGCGGGGTCGTCGGCGTCGAAGGGCGCGGGGAGCACCGCGTCGAGGACGCCCAGGGGGCGCAGTTCGGCCTCGACGCGCTGCCAGGGGATGGCCCAGCTGCGCCGGACCAGCTGCTGCGGGCTGTACGGGAGCGGGGCCCCGGTGCGGGGGTCCTGGGGCGGCATGAAGTGCGCGACGACGAGTCCGACGACAGCCTGCTCCGCCCGGCACCAGAGGGGTCCACCGCTGTAACCGGCCCCGACCGCCATACCGGTGGGCTCGCCGTCCAGGTAGCCGAGGGAGCGGTGGAGCGAGGCGACGGTGAGGCGGGCGAGGGTGGCGGCCCGGCCGCCGCCGTGCCAGGCCCCCACTTCCTGGCCGACCGCCATGGGGGCCCGGCCCACGGCAGGCAGGTCGCCGGTGGGCCCGTCGACGCGCAGCACCGCCAGGTCGCCGAGCCATGCGTCGTCACCCCTGCGCACCGCGCCGCCGTCCTGGCCGCGCGGCGGGATCCAGTGCGCCACACGGGCGGGGTACCGCTCGGGCAGCCCTGCCTCGCGCACCTCCACGGGGATCTCCCCCGACCCGGGCGACCTGGACTCGAACATGTCCCGGCCCAGCGCGTCGTTGACGACATGGGCGCAGGTCAGCACGGTGTCGGAGCCGAGCACGAAGCCGGCCCCCGCGGCCTTGTCTCCCTCGGCCCGCAGGACGGACACGACATGCAGCGACGGGTCGTCGTCCGCTTCCCCCGCGGCCCGGAACCAGCCCACGCTCACTCCCCGGTGGGGGCGGGAGCGGGAGCGGGAATGGCTGCGGGGGCGGGGGCGGGCGCCGGAGCCGGGGCGGGGGCGGGGGCCGGGGCGGGGGCCGGAGCCGGTTTCCAGCTCGCGGTGACGGTGAGATGGGCCTGCCCGGTGGCGCCGACGATCCCGAACTTGAGGTCCTGGCCCACCTGCACGCCGAAGGTCACGCTCATCTCCGTGGGCGGCTCGGGTGCGGAGGAGACGGCGTGGTGCACCTCTTCCAGCAGCGGGCCGATCGGCTTCAGCACCCCGCGCAGCGCCCCCGCGGCGAAACTGGCGACGGCCCGGCCGCCCGCGCCCACCGGCACCGCCTGCCCCATGCCCTCCGGGAGATCACAGCCGGGGTCGGGGGTCGCGGCTCCCTCCACCGGGGCCAGCAGGAAGCGGACCGGCGTACCGTCGTCGAATTCGAGGTCGGGCGTGGGGTCCGGCGCGGAGTCGGGCGAAGCAGCAGGCGCAGGGTCAGACGTAGGAGAAGACACCCTTGCATTGTGGCAAGTTGGGCGCGGGGCGGTGCCGGGAGCGCGTAACCCGGTTACCGGATCGGTGCATTGGTCCGGGCGTACACCGCGAGGCCGCAGCACCGGCCTCCGGCTGCGGCGACCGCGACGACCGTGACGACCGGGGGTGGGCCACCCTTGGGTGGGCCACCCGGGCCCGATGTCACCCGAGCGCGATGTCGCCCGAGCGCGGCGGTACGGCGTCCAGCTCGGCGAGCGTCGCGGCGTCCAGCACGACCGACCCGGCGGCGGCGTTGGCCTCCAGATGCCCGGCGTCGGCGGTGCCCGGAATGAGCAGGACGTTCGGGGCGTGGTGGAGCAGCCAGGCGAGGCCGATCTGCGAGGGGGTGCGGCCCAGGGCCTCCGCCGCCGCCGCGACCGCGGGCTCGTCGGCCACCTTCGGCATACCGGGGAAGGCGCTGCCGAGCGGGAAGTACGGCACCCAGGCGATGCCCTCGGCGGCGCAGAGGTCGAGCATCTCCTCGTCGTCGCGTGCCACCAGGCTGTAGGCGTTCTGCACACAGGCGATGCCCGCGGGGATGCCCCGGCGCAGGACGTCCATGCTCACACTGCTGAGCCCGATCGCCCCGATCTTGCCCTCGTCGCGCATGGCCACCATGACCGCGAGCTGGTCGTCGAGGTCGACCACCTGATCCCCCTCGGCCCGCAGCCCCGGCCCGGAGTCCGCGCGGCGGAGGTTCACCAGCGGGATCTGCTCGACCCCGAGGCTCACGAGGTTGTCCTCGACGCTCGCCCGCAGCTCATCGGGCCGCTGTGCGAGCCGGAGCGGCAGGGGTCCTCCGGGGTCGGGGGTGGCGCCGACCTTGCTGACGACGAGGACACCGTCCCCGGGGCGGATCGCCTCACGGATGACACCGTTGGCGAATCCGTCGCCGTAGAACTGGGCCGTATCGATGTGGTCGGTGCCCAGCTCGACCGCGCGCCGCAGGATCGCCAGGGCGGCGGCGCGGTCGTCCGCCAGGCGTTCCAGCTGCATCGCCCCGTAGCCGACACGGGAGACCGTGCGCCCGGCGAGGAGACCGGGGCCTCCGGGGCGCGGGGCACCGGTGGCCGTGGTGCCGGTGTGCGTGTCAGTGCCGGTGTACGTATCGGTGTGGGTACCGGCGGAAGGGGCGCCGGAGGCGTCCGCACCGGACGAAGGGGTGCGGGGAGAAGGGTTGCCTGGGGTCATGGAAATCCCGTCCTCGTGCGACGATGGAGAAAGCGGAGGAGTCTCCGTTATGCGACTGTAGCACTACCCGGAGGTCCCTCCGTTTTGACCACGCCCGAACCGCCGCCCGCCGGCTCCCCGGCCGACCGCCTCACCGGCACGGACCGGCCGGCCCGTGCCGACGCGCGGCGCAACCGCGAGAAGCTCCTGACGGCCGCACGGGCCGCCTTCACGGCCGCCGACGACAAGGTCCCGCTCGAAGCCGTCGCCCGTGACGCGGGCGTCGGCATCGGCACGCTCTACCGCCACTTCCCCACCCGCGAGGCACTCGTCGAAGCGGTCTACGCCGCCGAACTCGACCAGGTCACCGCCGAGGCCGACACCCTCCTCACCGGGCACCGGCCCGAGGCCGCGCTCCGCGCCTGGATGGACCGGTACGCGGCGTTCGTCGCGACGAAGCGCGGAATGATCGACACGCTCCGGGCCGGCTGGGCGTCGGGAACCATGGCGATACCGACCACGCGGGAGCGCATCACCGGGGCGATCGCGGGGATCCTCGCCGCAGGGGTACGTACGGGTTCGTTCCGCGCGGACGCCGACCCCGACGACGTCACCGCCCTGCTCCTCGGCGCCTTCCTCTCCACGGCGGCCGACGACAGCCCGGACCGGATCGGCCGCCTGCTCGACCTGATCGTCGACGCACTGCGCCCGCTCGGCCCCGGGCACAGCTGACGGGACACCCTGGCCACACCTGACGGGACGCCCCGGATGCACCAGGTGGCAGGACGGCCCCGGCCCCACCCGACGGGCCGCCCCGGACACACCTGACGGGACGTGAGGCACCGCCCCCGCCGCGGCGCCCGGTCACCCCTCCACGTCGGGGCTGCCCCGACGGCGCGGGCTGGGCAGCCGCGGGATGGTGGGGACCTTGGAGCGGCGGCTCTTGGTGGCGAAGGCCGGGCGGGGCGACGGAGCGGCCGGGACATCCGGGGCCGACGGCCGGAGCCGGGCACCCCGGGGCGCCCGGGGGTCGGGCGGCGACGTCAGCACCGAGCCGAGCGCGGCCGCCACACTCACCTCCACCGGTTCGGCGGGACGCGAGGGCGACAGGTGCGTGTCCGCGCGGTGCGGCTCCGGTCGCGCGCGGCCCGTGGCCGGAGCCGCACGACCGCCGGGTTCCGGTTCGTCGCGGCGGCCCGCAGCGCGGTCACCGTACGGATCCCGGTACGGGTCGGCCGAACCCGGACCCCCTGAGCGCGGCCGGAGTTGGGCGGGCTCCACACGGTCGTACCGCTCCTTGCGGCGGAACGGGATGACGGCCGCCTGCCCGGGGACACGGTCACCGGGCTCGTCCCCGTCCTCCCCCGCCCGCCCGGCGAGCTGGTGGTACTGGGCCGCCGCATCACGCCAGCCCCGGCCGTAGGCGGCGAACTCACGCCGCTCCAGCTCCTCGCGTACCAACACCACGAGGTCGTCCGCCGCATGACTCTCCAGCAGCGCGCCGACAGCGGCCAGCAGTTGTGCGAGATCACCGGGGGGCGGCGGCCCCGTGTCCTCCCCCGCGTCCGGCTCGGCCGTCCGCCGCTGGCATGGCGCACCCGCGGATGAGCCGTTCGCCTGCCGGGAGCCCTCCTCGCCCTCGACCATGCGTGGCTCTTCCTGACGTCCCCTTCGTTACCGCCCCCAAGTCCGGGGGCCGACGCCCCGCCCCCTTCCGGCGACCGCCACGCTCACCCCCCGTACATCCTCCCGGTGATCACCGGCAACTCTCCAGGGAACGGACCGGAAACAGTTTAGCCCTCCCTGTCCCGCGCCCCCCGTTCCCGAGGCAAAGAAGCGGAGGCCGGGCCGCCGGGGTGGGCCGGGCCGGTCGGACCGCCCGGGGCGGGCCAGTCCACGTAAATCCACATGAAGTCGGTTGAGTTCAAGCCGGTCCAGGTCAGGCCGGTTCAGGTCAGGCCGGGCCGGTTCGGGTCAAGACGGCTCAGGTCAGGCCGGGCCGGTTCGGGTCAAGACGGCTCAGGTCAGGCCGGGCCGGTTCGGGGCTCAGCCTCTTCGGGCCCGGCGGGCCGGAAGGTCCCGCTCCACCTGTTCGCCGGGCAGGAACTGACCCGCCACCCGCAGGAACATCTCGCGCTGCTCGGGCGGAACACCCAGAGCGGCGGCGGCCTCCTCCAGCGTGAGCCGCCCGGCACCCCCGGCGGCGGCCCGCTCCAAATCGTCGCCCACCGGCGGCAGCGGCAGCTCATCCTCGGTGAGGCGCCCGGACCGGATCAGCATCTCCCGCACAGGGATGTCCAGAGCGTGCGCGAGACGGCGCATCGTCTCCAGGTCGGGCATGCTCTGCCGCTGCAACAGCCGCGTGATGGCGGCCCGGTGCACACCCGCCTCGTCGGCGAGGCGTGATTTGCCGCCGCCGCGCGGGCTGTCGATGTCGTATCCACGCCGACGGATCACATCCTCGATCCAGGCCGTGAACTGGTCGAGTTCATTGGCGGTCACGGGCCCTCGCCTCCCTCCGAAGCGAGCCCCACGTTACCGCGCTTGCGCGCACGGAATTATGAGCTTTTGCGTGCGCAATGTGTGGGTCCTGTCGAGATGGAGCCGTTCCCGAGCCGCCTTCCTACGCGCAGCGATCTCGACAACACCCTCCGTGGACAACTGGAGGCGACCCTTCCAGATTTATTTGTTGCGCGCCCGCACGCAATCTGCGAATCTGCGGCAACACCGGTTCCCTCCCGGCGCACCCGGCGCACCCGCACCTCCGTACCTACTCACCTCCGTACCTCGGTACCCACTCACCTCCGTACCTCCACCCCGTCCCCCGCTCGCGCACCAGGAGCACCCATGGATACGTCCCTGCTCGCCCTCCCCTCCGACACCTGGACCAGCTCGGCAGCCTGTCTGGGGCTGCCCCCGGACACGGTGTTCGCCCGGCGCCCGGCCGAGGCGGCGCCCGCCCTGATGGCCTGTGCGCGGTGCCCAGTTGCCCAGCAGTGCGAGGACACGGTGGCACCGGCGTCGAGCTTTTTCGACGGGGTCTGCGCGGGACGCCTCTGGCGCAACGGCCGGACCGTCGCCCTGGTCCGCCGTCCACGGCAACGCGTTGCCGCCGCCTGAACCGGCACGCACCAGCACCGAATCACCGCAGCACCACACCTCACAGTCGGCACCGCGCGATACCGGCACACGGAGCAGAAAGGCACCGCCATGAGCGAGAAGAAGGTTTCCGGAGCCGCCGCGCCGCACGGCGCCCGCCTCCGGCCCCCGACCGGGCCACCCCACGGCGACGGGGCGGACGATGCCCGGGACGCCGCCCTCTGGGCCGCCCTGCTGATCCGCCAGTTCCCCGATCTGCTGGACGAGTTGGTGCCGTCGGCAGGCAGCCGCCCGCGCTCCGTACGGCACACTCCCGGACCGGCCGAACGCGCCGCTCGGGCGGCCACCGCCGCCGCCGACCGGGCCGACGCCCTGCGCAACGAGCAGCAGCACGGACTCGCCGTCCCCGGCCACTCCGCGGCCCCGGTACGGCTGCACATCTCGGACACCCTGCGGGACATCACCGACGGTGTGGTCGAGCTCGAAGAGGCGCTGTTCGACCGGCTCCGCCTGGGCCGCCCCCGCCGTGCCCCCGTACCCGAGCGACTCATCCGGGTCGCCGCACTGCTCGACCGCACCGCGGCCGACCCCACCCTGGCCCGGCACACGCGCGACGAGCTGCGCCGGATGGCGCGCCGCTGCTCCAGGGCGCTGGGCGAGACCGAGACGATGGCCCGGCTCGCCGGGCGCTGCCCGTGGTGCGACTCCGTCTCGCTGCGCGCCTTCCCGGACCGGGAAGCCGTGCTCTGCGTGAACCCGGGCTGCCGCTGCGACGACGCCACGTGCGACTGCGCCACCGACCCGGCCTTCCGCCACCTCTGGGAGCGGGACGCCTGGGCAGCCGTCGAGGCGTCCCGCACCCAGAGCTCCGCCACCCCGGCGGGGGGCGAGGTCCGATGAGCCCGCGCCCGTACGGCACTCTCACCGACGTGACCCTGGTGACCAGCGCGCTGGCGGCCCAGGAAGCCGGGGTGGTGCCCGCGACCATCAGGAAGTGGGTGCAGCTCGGCCATCTGCGGCCGTCGGGCCGACAGGGCCGGAACCATCTCTTCCGCCTGGAGCACGTGTTCGCCGCGGAACGCACCGCCCGGCGCGCCCCCACCCGCCGCACGGCTGACAGCAGCACTGGCAACAGCCGCCGCAGCACCGACAACTGACCGACCCAGCCCCCCACCTGACACCGCACATGACACCGCCCCCGGTTCCGCAAAGGGAACCGGGGGCGTTCGCGTGCCCCGGCGCACCAACGGCCGGACGCAGCAGACAGAGCAGACACAGCACGCACGGCCGATCAGCAGCAGGCACAGCACGTATGGCCGATCAGCAGCAGGCCCGCGCGGCGCCGTCAGACAGGAGCCTCGAACGGGCGGCGGGGCCGGGGCCGAGGCCGTACCAGGGCGGGTCTCGTCGCCATCGCCTCCTGCCAGCCACTGGAGAAGCCGCGGAGTTCGGCGTCTCCGGCGATCCGGGCTCCGACCTCCCCCACGACCGCGGCCAGGGTCCGGCCCACCTCTCCGGTGTACCGGCCGGCCTGCGCCGATTCCACGGCGACCGCGACGGCGGCGGCCGTCACGTCGGCCAGCCGCTCCTTCGGTCCCCCGGTCACCACGACTGCTCTCCGCTGTTCCTCGTCACGGCCCCACCGTCCTTGCACAGGTGGCGATTCACACCACGTCCGGCCTGATCGAATCCACGTTCGAATTGCCGCCCAGGGTAACGCAGCACCCACCCGGACGCCCGGCATATGACGGCCCGAAACGGCCTACCCGCCCCACCCAGCCAAAGTTGGTTGCGCGCACGCAACCTATCGATCACTATGGCTGCAGCGGCGGAGCTGTGCCCCTTCCCTCCCAGGTGGCCCGGTTCCGCCGCTCCCCTGTCCGGCGTGCGTACGGGCCGTACGTACGGACGTCCACCCCGCCCCGTACAAAGGAGTGACCCCCATGCCCTCATCCGCGCCGGGCACGTTCCCGGACGTACAGGCCATCGTCCGGGATCTGCTGAAGACCCGTCCGGAGCTGGCGGACGCGTACGTCGACGACGCACCACCGGCCGGTTTCAACGGGACCCAGCCGGCCGTGCTGATCTCCCGGATGGGCGGGGCCTGGGTCGACGACCTGCATGTGGACCGGCCGCTGATCCAGCTGGAGGTCTACGGGCCGCAGAAGTCGGCGGCCCACACGCTGGCCAACGCGGCCCGCGCCACCCTGCTGGCCGCGGCCGGCACCGTCTTCGGTACGTCGTTCGTCAGCGACGTGACCGAGGAGGACGGGCCGCGCTGGCTGCCCGACTACGTCTACGCGGGCGCCAACCGCTACGTCTGCATCCTCCGCCTCACCGTCCGCACGGACTGACACCGCACCACCTCTCCTCCTCCCTCCCCCTTGAACCGGGCCCCGCCGAACCGACCGGCGGGGCCTTCGCCGTGTCCGCCCCGGACACGGCGGCCCCGTCCCGGGGCAACTCCCTGGAAAGGAAGCCACTTTCATGGCTGGTAACAACTCGTCCGAGATCCGCATCGCAGGCACCGGCCGCATCCTCGTGGCCCCGGCCGGCACCCCGGCGCCGACCCAGTTCTCCGCCGACCCGGCGGCCGACTGGGACAGCGCGGTGTGGCGGGACCTCGGATACACCTCCACCGACGGCGTGACCTTCTCCAAGAAGGACAAGCTCGACCCGGTGGAGACGTGGCAGGCGGTCAGCCCGGCCCGCTTCATCTACGCGGACCGTGATCTGACGCTGAAGTTCGCCATGCTCCAGTTCAACGAGGACACCCTGCCGTTCTTCATGGGCGGTGACACGGTGACCGCGGTGAACGCGACCACCAACCCGGGCGTCTACTCGTACAACGTGCCGGACGGCCCGCAGTTCGACGAGCGCGCCCTCGGCCTGGAGTTCCACGACGGGGCGGACATCACGTACCGGTTCGTCATCCCGCGTGGCCAGGTCACCGCGTCGGACGACATCAAGCTGGCCCGCAAGGCGGCCGCCTCGCTCGGCGTCACCTTCACGGCCCTGTCCTCCGGCGAGACCATGCCGCTCGCGACCTTCGTGATGAAGGACCCGTCGTACCTCACGTCCACGCCCAGCGTCTGACCCGCCGCCCCCGCCCAGGGGGCAGCACCCGGGGTGCCGGGCCACCGGGCCCGCCCGGCCCGGCACCCCGCCGTACGCGACCGGGCCCCGGATCCGTACGGCCGGCCGACTCCACCCGGCCAGGCCACCCCACCACTCAGCACGTCCGCATCAGCACCCATCAGCACCCATCAGCACCCATCCGAAACGGAGACCCCATGGCCACCTTCGACGTGAACAGCGCCCGTGCCCAGCGCATGGAGGCGCTCGGCCGCACCTGGTCGTTCGAACTCGACGGCGAGACCTACCAGCTGCCGACCGAGCTGACCCGCACGACCGCCGGGGCGCTCCGCGGCCTGGACGACAACGACGTCGACGGCCTGCTCGAACTCCTCCTCGGCAAGCAGCAGTTCGCCCGCTTCGCCAAGCTCGACGTCACCATGCAGGACATCGCGGCGATCCTGGAGGCGTACGGCAAGGAGACCGGGCTCGGCCTGGGGGAAGACTGAGCCTCGTCGCGTTCGCCGAAGAACACGCCGAGGCTCTGGAAGCCGACCTGCTCCGGCACTACGGGGTGGACCTGCTCGACTGGCATCGCGGCCGGCTCTCGTCCCGCCGGCTGTCGATCCTGATCAAGCACCTGCCACGGGACAGCGCCACCATCCGCGACACGGACGGCGAGACCGCGGACTGGGCAGTCACCGACTACCTGCTCGCGGCCGTCGTGGACCATCTCGCGGCGGCCAACTGGATGTTCTCCGTCGTCAACGGCGACGGAGAGTCCGACCCGCCCGAGCAGCCGGTCCCGGTACCACGCCCGGGCGACCGGGCGGAGCGGGACGGGGCACCGGCCGAGACCACCTCACCGGCCACCACTCCCCAGCCCGCCCCGAGCCCCTCAGAACTGGCCCGCTTCTTCAGCTGACGCCACCGCCGGGGGGGGCCCGGCCCCCCCCCGCCCGCGCGCCCCCGGGGGCGGCGGGGCCGGCGGCGCCGGGCGTGCCCGACGGGCTCGGGTCCGCCGTGGGCGTATCGGACGGGGAGGGTGAGGGCGACGGGCAGTCCGGGGGTGTGCTGCCGCCCGGGTCGGGTGACGAGGTGTCCGGCGGCCCCGACGTGGGCCCCGTAGAGGGCGATCCGGTCGTGCCCGGGTCCCCCGGGGCGCTCGGTGAACCGCCGGGCGGTTCGGGTGTGCCGCCGCCTGACGGGCTCGGGGACGGGCCGGCCGACGGTGAGTGGGAGGGCGGGGGCCCGATGACGATGCCGCCGCCCCGGCCCCCTTGCCCGCTGTGGCCGCCGCCCTTGTGGTGGTGGTCCGTGCCGGAGGGTGTTCCGTTGCCGTCGGACGCGCCGCCCGCGCCCGGACTGTGCGGCAGGACCCCTTCACCGTCCGGGACCTCATGGGTCCCATGCCGGTAGAAGGAGAGCCAGGAGAGCACCAGCCGCAGATAGGCGTCGGAGTGGTTGTAGCTGAGGACAGCGCTGTTCAGACCGGCGCTGCCGCGCAGATCGCGGCCCCCGGCGCAGAGATAGTGACCGGCGGCAAGCGCGGCGTCGAAGACGTTCTCCGGGTCCTTCTTGCCATCGTGGTTGCCGTCCTGTCCCCAGGTGGCCCATGTGGACGGGATGAACTGCATCGGGCCCACCGCCCGGTCGTAGGTGACGTCACCGTCGTACGCGCCGTGGTCGGTGTCGGGGATGTGCGCGAAGCCCGAACCGTTGAGCACCGGGCCGAGGATCGGCGCGAGGGTGGTGCCGTGCGTGTCGACCGCCCCGCCCCGCGCCTGCCCCGACTCGACCTTGCCGATGGCGGCGAGCAGTTGCCAGGGCAGCCCGCAGCCGGGGTCGCTCCGGTGCAGCCGCGCCTCGGCCGACCGGTAGGCGGCCAGCACGGTCGCCGGGATCCCCGACTGCTCGTACACCGCTCCCGCGCCACCGGCGTCGACCGGGTTGCCGGGTGGCGGCGGAGTGACCAGCGGCGGGATCTCGGTGTGGAACGAGTTGTCCGTGGGGCCGTCCACCTGGGCGGTGGCCCTCTCCGCCGGTACGGACGATCTCTTCGGCCGGGGCAGTTCGTGGTGGACGAGCCCCGGGGCCTGCGAGGCGGTGAGCGCGGCCATGGCCGCCGCGGCCACCGCGCTGCCTCCCAGTCCCCGCCGCATCCGCCGCACATGCCTCATCTGCCGCTCCCTCATCGGAATTCGGAAATTACGGAACCTCGGGTCGTTCACGCTGCGCTGGTCATCGGGCCGCCGGAACACGGGTGTTCGGGGCGGTGGCCGGAGTGGACGGCGGCCGGATGGGCCGCCGCGCCGCCGGGCGGGTCACCGGGTGAAGGTGTCGATGTTCGAGATCCGCCATCTGCCGCCCCCGCGCACCGCGTCGACGGCGAACATGGCCGCGGCGTACGTCGTCCGGTCCTTCTTGGCCGCCGTGTCGGTGTTGCTCTGGTCCGCGTAGAGCAGCACCCGTGCGCGGTCGCCGTCGATCAGCTCCACGCCGCTCTCGGTGACGGTGGTGGTCAGCACGAGCTTCTGCTTGGCGGCCTGCGCGCGTACGGCCGCCAGCATGTCCTTGTGCTGCTTCACGGCCTTGCCGGTGAGCAGGGTCGCCGCGGCCCGGTCCGCCTTGGCCGTGTTGGTGTAGTCGTACGAGAAGAGGGCGTTGACGGCGCTGGTAACCTGGCCCTTCACCTCGGTGGTGCGGCCCACGTCGGTCAGTGCGCCGTTGCTGGTCGCGGCGGAGCCGTGGAGATCGGACGCGCGCGTCCAGGCGTAGGCGGCGAACCCGCCCAGCAGCACGGTCAGGACGGCCAGCACCACCGGCAGCCTCACCCAGGCGCGGAGCGGCCGATGTGCGGCCCCGGCCGCCCGGTCCTCAGTGTCTGCGGCTGCGTCTGCGGCTCCGGCTGCGTCGGATTCCCCGGACTCGGATTTTCCGGACGCCGATTCCCCTGACACCGGCTCCTCGGCCTGTGCCTCTCCGGGGCCCCCGGGTCCGTTCCGCTCGCGCGGCGGCCCCTCCGGCGGCGTCCCCTCCGCTCCCCGTGGTCCGACGCGTACCGGGGCCACGGCCGCCAGTCGCCGCTGCCGGTTGATGAGATGACGGGTGGTCGACATGTCGTCCTCAGCTCCTCTCCTGGGTCAGCCGGCGGTGTTGCCGACGGGCGCCTGGCCCAGGGCGCTGAGTTTCCAGCCCCCGGACGTACGCGTGAGTTCGCCGAGCAGCCGGCTCTCCTTCTCGGCCGGCTTGCCCTTCGGCGCGGTCACCGTGATCCGCAGCGCCACCATCACGCTGGCCCTGCCCGCCCGGTCGTCCAGCTCGGTGACCGCGCCGGAGAGCACCCGCGCCGTCGACACCGTCTGCGCCTGCTTGATCTGCTTCTCGAACTCCGGCCTGCCGTCGGTGAGTTGCTTGTGCAGATCGCCGGTGGTCGATGACTCCCAGGTGTCGAGCCCGGCCGTCAGCTTCCGGTGGTCCAGCGTGTTCATGTTCTGTACGGCCTGCTCCCCCGCGGCCAGTACCCGGTCCCGCGACTGCGCGTAGGCGGCGGAACCGTCGTGCGCGGCCGCGTACCAGGACCACCCGCCCCAGCCCGCCGCGCCCGCGGCGAGCAGCGCCAGCGCGAGCGCCACCGCCGTCAGCGGGTTCCCCGCCGTCCTGAGCGCCCTGAGCGTCCCGGCTGTCCTGCGTGTCCCGGGTGTTCCGGATGTCCCGAGTGTGCTGCGCATGTACGTCTCCCTCAGCGGGCCGTGATGTCGGTGATCAGCCAGTTGCCGCCGCGGAGTTCGGCGGTCACCGACAGCTGTGCGGCCACCACTCCGGCCGGTTTCCCCTTGCGCTGTGCCGTCTGGTCGAGGAAGACCAGCAGCCGCGCCTCGCTGCCGGTCAGCCGGGTGACCCCGGCCCGTACCACCTGTGTGGTCAGCGTCAGCTTCTGCTCCTTCGCGCGTTTCCCGACCTGCCCGAAGAGCGCCGTGTACTGCTTCGCGGCCTTGCCTGCGAGCAGTTCGCGTGCCGACTGCGCGGTGACGTCGGTGGCCTGCGGTGTGTAGGACAGGACCTTGCCGAGCGTGGCGCTGACGTCCCCGGTGACCTGCGATGTGGCCTCCGTGTCGGTCAGGGCGCGGTTCCCGGCGGCCGGGGTGCTCCTCAGCTGATGGGCCCGTACCAGCATCCCGGCCCCGCCGAGCACAAGGAGCAGTACCGCCAGGCATCCCGCGATCAGCGCCCGGCGGTGGCGGCCCCGACCGCTCCCCGCGGGCGACTCCCCGCCCGGAAGGCCACGGGCGTCCCGAGAGACCTGAGTGTCCTGGGCGTCCTGAGAGTCCTGGGCGTCCTGGGGGCTTTCGGTGCCCTGGATGTCCTGAGGATCCCGGGGCTCCACGCCGATGTTCTCCACGGTGTTGCTCACGCGCCCTCCTTACCGACCGGCACTGCGCTGAGTGCGGTGACCTTCCAGCCGTCCGGGGTGCGGGCGAGCGTGGCCGTGAAGCGTTTGCGGTCGGTCGTGGCCGTACCGCCCCTGGGGGTGATGGCGACCTGGACGGTGGCGATCAGCGCCGCCGTGCCCGCCCGGTCGTCGAGCGCGGTGAGTGCGGCGTCGGTGACGGTGCCGCGCGCGGAGGTCCCTGCCTTGTCGAGGGTGGTCCGGTCAGCCGCGCGGGTGGCGGCCAGCCTGTCGTGGAGCGCGCCGGTGGAGGCGTCCAGCCACTGCCGCAGCCCGCTGTCGGTGTGCTTCGCGTCGAGGGTGTTGAGCTGGGCGACGCGTGCGCGCCCGGCCGCCAGCGCGGCGTCCCGGGAGGCCGAGTACCGCAGCGAACCGTCCCGGTGCGCCTGCCAGTACACCCATCCGGAGACGGCACAGAAGAGGACGGCGACCGTCAGGGCCAGCCCGCTCAGTACCTTGGTACGAGTGGTCACGCGCCGCCTCCCGGTCCGAGCAGCCCGCTCAGTCCTGTAGGGCCTCCGGCCGGCAGCGCGGGCGCCCCCAGGGCCCCGGGGAGCGAGCCCGCCCCTCCGGCGTCGGTGCCCAGGAGCAGGGAGCCCGGTTTCGCCGGCGCCGGGAGCGGACCGCCGCCCGGCGCGTTGGCCGAGCCGCGCACCTCCTTGCCGGTGCTCGGCGGCGAGGTGCAGCGGGCCCCGGTGTTGAGCTCCGCGGTGGCGCTGGTGTCCAGGCCGTTGCGGTACGTCGTGCCGCCGTATCCGGCGGTGCACGGCAGGGGCGAGAAGAAGGTGACGGCCATCCCGAAACGTGCTCCCTTGGCGTTGATGGCTGTGGACCCCGCCGCGGCCACCGCCGGAAGTTTCACCAGCAGTTCCTCCGTGCCGCGCTGACGGGTGACCGCCACATCGGATGTGGTGAGCAGATTGGCGAGCACCACGCTGAGATCGGGGTTCAGATCCCTGAGCAGGCCACTGACCTGTGTCGCGGCCTCGGGTGTGGCCGCGATGAGCGCCCGCAGATCGGTGTCGGAATCCACCAGCTGCCCGGCAAGTCCCCTGGCCCCCTTGGCGAAGGACTTCAGGGCCTCGCCCTCCTGGTTCTGGGTGCGCAGGACGGTCTCGCCGTCGGCCATCAGCCTGGTGTCGGTGGGCAGCGCCTTGTCCGCGGCCTTCAGGAAGTCGCTGCTGCTGTCCATCAGGACCTGGAGGTCCTCGCCGCGCCCGTCGAACGCGGCGCCGAACTCGTCCACTACCGTGCGCAGCGCGTCCGTATCGACCGAGGACGTCAGGTTGTCGACGCTGGTGAGCACGTTGGTCACCGGGGCCGGGATACTGGCGTCGGCCCGGACGATCCGGGAGCCGTTCTCCAGGTAGGGGCTGCCGGTGGCGACCGGACGCAGGTCGATGTACTCCTCGCCGACCGCCGACAGGTTGGCGACGACCGCTTTGAGATCGGCGGGGATGGCGGGCGCCGAGTCGTTGATCCGCAGATCGGCCTCCACGCCGTCGCCGGTCAGCCTGATCGGCCCGACCCGGCCCACCGAGACACCTCGGTAGGTGACATTGGCGTGGGTGAACAGGCCGCCCGTCTCCGGGAGTTCGACCTTCACCACGTAGTAGCCGCGCAGCCCGACCAGATGTCCGAGGTCGGCGTAGCGCGCGCCGAGGTAGCCGAGGACGAGCACCGTGATCAGCAGGAAGGCGATGTTCTTCAGCCGGGTGGCCCTGGTGACCATCAGTGGCCGCCTTCCGTGGACGGGGTGGGGACGGAGGGCAGCGGCAGGGGCGGCGGGGCGGCGCCGGACTTGCGCTGTGCTGTGGCGCCCTCGGTCCCGTCGGTGCCCCCGCCCTGGGTGCCTCCCCCGGTGAGGGTGATCGGCGGAATGATCTGTGTCCCCGGCACGGCCGTCACATCCAGATAGACATTGAGGTAGTCGCCCTTCACCCCGCGCAGCACCTCGTCGGTGAAGGGGTAGGTGAAGAGCACCTGCAGCGAGTCGGGCAGGTCCTTGCCGGAGTCGGCGAGCTGCTGGAGCGTCGGTGCGAGCGCCTTGAGGTCGGCGACCATGTCGGCCTTGCTCTTGTTCACGGTGTCGACGGCGACCCCGGAGAGCGTGTCGAGCGCCTTGAGCATGGTGATCAGGGAGCCGCGCTGCTTCTCCAGCACCTTCAGCCCGGGGCTGAGGCCGGTGAGCGCCTTGCCGATCTCCTGTTTGCGGGTGGCGAGCGTCGCGGAGAGCCGGTTGACGCCGTCGAGTGCGTCGGTGATGTCGCTCTTGTGTCCGTCGAGGCTGGTCACCAGGGTGTTGACGGACTGGAGGGTGGAGCGGATCTGCGGCTCCCGGCCGCCGAGGGTCTTGTTGAGTTCGGTGCTGATGGTCTTGAGCTGCTGCACACCGCCCCCGTTGAGCAGCAGGGAGAGTGCGCCGAAGACCTCCTCGACCTCCGGGTTGCGGTTGGTGCGTGAGATCGGGATGGTCTCGCCGTCGGTGAGCCGGTCGGCCGAAGCGTCCTTGTCCGGTGCGGTGAGCTGGATGAACTTCTCACCGAGCAGGCTGGACTGTTCGAGATGGGCGTAGGCGTTCCGCGGCAGGCGCACCTTGCCGTTGACCCGCATCGTGACCCGCGCCGACCAGTTCCCCGGCGCGAGCGTGATCTTCGAGACCCGGCCGACGGCCACGTCGTTCACCTTGACCGCCGCCTGCGGTACCAGGTTCAGTACATCGCCGAAGTCCGCGTGGATCTCGTACGGGTGCGCGCCGAGGTCGGCCCCGCCGGGCAGCGGCAGGTTCTCGATACCGGAGAACGACGGCGCGGCGCAGCCCCCGAGGGTCACGGTGCAGCAGACGGCGAGAGCGACGGCGACCGCGACGCCGGTACGGGACGTACGGGCGTAGCCGGGGGTACGCGAGGTGGCAGGCGTATGGGACGAGCCAGGCGTACGCGGGGCGCGGGATGTGGTGGTCCGGCTCATCGGGCGGTCCCCTTCCGTGCCGTGGAGTGCGCGGCCCCCTCGGCGGACTTCGCGGACTGCGCGGACTTCGCGGGCGAGCCGTACACCTCGCCCACCGTGGGCAGTGGCAGCGCGGGCAGCGACTTCCGTTGCGACGGCTGTACGGGGACCAGCCCGTCGACCCCCGCGCCGGCCGGGACCCCGCCGGCGGCGGTGCCGTCCGCCCCGGACGTGGACGGGCTTCCGGCGCCGGTGAGTTGGCCGTTCATGCTGATCTCGTTGAGATTGCCCCGGCCGTCGATGGTGCGGTGCGCGGGGTCGTAGGCGTTCAGCAGGTTGCCGGCGGCGAGCGGCGCGTCGTCCAGCATCTCCGCGAGGGAGGCACGCTGTTCGACCAGCGTGTCGGTGATCGGCCGCAGCCGGCTGACGCTCTTCTTGAGGGAGCCGCGGTTCTCCTCGATGAAGGTCTTCACCTGGCCGAGCGCGGTGCCCAGCTGCTTCAGGGCGGTGGCCAGATCGTCCTTGTCGTCGTCGAGGAAGCCGGAGACCGTGGCGAGCTGCTCCTCCGCCGTCTGCACCTTTCCGTCGTTGCCCTTGAGCATCGTGGTGAAGGACTGGAGGTAGGCGAGCGTGTCGAAGAGGTTGCCGCTGCTCTTGTCGAGCGTCTTGGCCGCCTTGCCGAACTGCTCGATCGAGTCCCCTATCGCCTTGCCGTTGCCCTTCAGGTTGGCCGCCCCGGTCTTGAGCAGATCGTCAAGGGCGCCCTTCGAGTTGGCGCCCTTCGGCCCGAGCGCGGTGGCCAGCTGGGTGACGCTCGCGTACAGCTGGTCGACCTCGACGGGCGTGGCGTTGCGGTCCGCCGCGAGGGTGGCCCGGTCCTTGAGCTGCGGGCCGCTGGTGTACGCGGGTGACAGCTGGACGTACCGGTCGGCGACGATGCTCGGTGCGACGATCAGCGCGCGGGCGTCGGCCGGTACCTTCACCCCCTTGTCGAGGACCAGCACCACCCGCACCTCCCTGCCCTCCGGCCGTACGGAGTCGACCCGGCCCACCTTCACTCCGAGGATCCGCAGGTCGGAGCCCGCGTAGAGGCCGGTGGCACGGTCGAAGTAGGCGGTGATGCGGTGGCCTCCGGCGCTGTCGAGGGCGAGGACGCCGGTGGTGGTCACGCCCGCGATCAGGACGAGTCCCGCCCCGATGCCCGCGATGCGCCTGGTGGTGTGGTTCATCGGCTGCTCCCCTGGGCCTGCCGGGGCGACATGCATCCGGTGGCCGGGGGTGTGCCGGCCGGCAGGTAGTTCTTCGGGACGAGCCCGCAGATGTAGCTGTCGAACCAGCGGCCGTTGCCGAGGGTGTTGCCGACGAGCCGGTAGTAGGGACCGGCCAGGGACAGCGCCTTGTCCAGGCTCTTGCGGTTCTTCAGCAGGACGGTCGTGACCTTGTCGAGTGCGGTCAGGGTCGGCTTCAGCTGCTTGTTGTTGTCCTTGACCAGGCCGGTCAGTTCGGTACCGAGGTCGGTGGTCCCGGTGAGCAGCAGATGGATGGAGTCACGCCGGTTCTGGATCTCGCCGAGCAGCAGGTTGCCGTCCTTCAGGAGGGCGTCGAAGCTGCTGTTCTTGGCGGACAGGGTCTTGGTGAGCTGTTTGCTGCCCTTGAGCAGCTTGGCCAGTTCGGCGTCCCGCTGCGAGACCGTCCGGGACAGCGCGGAGAGGCCGGTCGCCGCGTTCCGCACGTCGGGGGGCGAGTTCTTGAAGGTGTCCGAGATCGTCTGGAAGCTCTTCGCGAGCTGCTTGGTGTCGAGGTCGCCGATGGTGTCGCTGAGCCCGCTGAACGCCTGGGTGACGTCGTACGGCGATGTGGTGCGGCTCAGCGGGATCGTGGCCGAGGGGTCCTGCGCTCCGGTGCCGACCGGGTCGAGCGCCAGATACTTGTCGCCGAGCAGGGTCTTGATGGCGATGGCCGCCGTGCTGGAGTTGCCGACCCAGGCGCCCTTGACCTTGAAGTCCACCTTCACCTTGGCACCGTCGAGCGCGACAGCCTTCACCTGGCCGACCCTGACCCCGGCGATCCGCACCTCGTCACCGGGGCTGAGCCCCGCCGACTCGCTGAAGTCGGCGGTGTACTGGGTGCCGCCGCCGATGAAGGGCAGTGAGTCGGCGCGGTAGGCGGCGAGCCCGATCAGGGCGAGCACCAGCAGTCCCACGAGGCTCACGGCGACCGGATTGCGCTCCCGTACGGGCTTGATCCGCGGGAGCCGCAGGCGGGGTGTGTTCATGCCCGGCACCTCGATTCGGTGACCGCGATACCGGTGGGCGGTTTGCTGCCGTCCGATGTGGTCACACCCGTCACCCGGGCCTCGCAGAGGTAGAGGTTCAGCCACGAGCCGTAGGAGGCGAGCCGGGTGATGGCCTGCATCTTGGCGGGGGTGGTCCGCAGGAAGTCCTGGAGCTGCGGTGTGGCGTCACCCAACTGCCCGGCCACACGTCCGAGTTGGCTGATGTCCTTCTTGAGCGGTGCCCGGCCCTCCTGGAGGAGTCCGGCGGTCGATGTCGTCAGTGCGCCCATCGCGGTGATCGCGTCCCCGAGGGGTTTGCGGTCCCCTGCGAAGCCGGAGACGAGCTGCTGGAGGGTGACGACGAGGTCGTTGAAGTCCGACTCCCGGCTGTTGACCGTCGTCAGCACCGTGTTGAGGTTCTTGATGACCTGCCCGATGACCTTGTCCTTGGCCGCGACGGTGGTGGTCAGCGATCCGACGTGCTGGAGCAGGCTGTCGACGGTGCCGCCCTCGCCCTGGAGCACCTGCACGATGGAGTTGGCCAGCTGGTTCATCTCGGCCGGGGCCAGGCCCTGGAGGAGCGGCTGGAACCCGTTGAACAGCTCGGTGAGGTCCAGTGCCGGTGTGGTGTGCGAGAGCTGGATGGTGGCGCCGGGCGGGAAGAGCTTCCCGACGGGCCCGCTACCCTGCTCCAGGTCGACGTACCGCTGGCCGACCATGTTGAGGTACTTGATCGACGCGGTCACCGATGCGGGCAGGGTACGGCCCTTCTTCACGGCGAAGCGCACCTCGGCGAGCCGCCGGTCGGCGACCTTCACGGACTCGACCTGCCCGACCTTCACCCCGGCGATCCGTACGCTGTCCCCCTCCATCAGCCCGGTCGCGTCGGTGAACCGCGCCCGGTAGGAGACGGTGTCGCCGACGTCCGTGTTGGCGATGCTCAGCCCGAGTACCGCGGTGGCCAGCGAGGTCACCAGGACGAAGACCAGGGATTTGACGAGCGGGGCCGTCAGACTGCGGCGCTTCACTTGAGCTTCACCTCCGCACCGCGGAAGACCGGGCCGGCCAGCAGGCTGCTCCAGTCGGGAAGGGACCGCGCCGGTGACTTCACGCCGGGGGCCAGGAGTTCATTGACGAGCTGGTTCTCCTGGGGCGAGTTGGGCAGCCCGAGGCTGTCGGAGCTCTTCGTCCCGGTGGCGGCGGTCGGCACGGACTTGCCGGTGTAGGGGACGGAGTAGCAGTGCGGTCCGCCGCTCGCGGTGTAGGACGGGGTGTCCCTGCCCGCGGTGTACTTCCCCAGCGAGGGGACGGAGACCAGGCTGACGTGCAGCCCCGGTTCGTCCGTTCCCTTGCCGAGCGCCTTGTCCATGGCGGGCACGAAGCCCGCGAGGGTGCTCAGGGTGCAGGGGAACTCGGGGGCGTACTTCGCGAGGAGTTCCAGCGTGGGGCGGCTGGTCGCGGAGAGCCGGATGATGTTGTCCTTGTTCTGCTGGAGGAAGGCCGTGACGTCCTGGGCGGTGCCGGTGGTGGTGGCGTACACGTCCGCCAGCTGGGCCTGCTTCTCGGCGAGGGTGGAGCTGGTGGTGGTGAAGTCGGTGAGCGCGGTGAGGATGTCGGGCGCCGCGTCCGAGTAGACCTTGGTGACCTTGACCAGCTCCGCGATGTCCCGGTTGAGCGTGGGCAGTTGCGGGTTGAGCTTCTTCAGATAGCTGTCGAGCGTGACGAAGGTGTCGCCGAGCTGCTGCCCCCGACCGCTCAGCGCCTGGGCGACGGCGGTCAGCGTGGCGGAGAGCTTCTGCGGCTCCACCGCGGTGAGCAACGGCAGTACGTGGTCGAGCACCTGCTCCAGCTCGATGGCGTTGCGCGAACGGTCCTGCGGGATGGTGTCGCCCGCCTTCAGCGCCCGGGTGGACGCGTGCGCCGGCGGTACGAGTGCGACGTACCGCTCGCCGAACAGCGTCGTCGGCAGCATCTGCGCGGTGACGTCGGAGGGGACCTGGCTCAGTTTGTCCGGCTGGATGGCGAGGGTGAGCCGGGCGCCGCCGCCGTCCGAACTGATGCCGCGCACCTGCCCGATGACGACACCGCGCAGCTTCACATCGGCGTTGAGGTGCATCTCGCTGCCGACGGTGTCCGCGTCCACCCGTACCGTCGCCGAGTCGGTGAAGTCCTTCCGGTACACGGCGACCGACAGCCAGATCAGCAGTGCGGGGACCACGATGAAGACCACACCGGCGAGCCGTAGCCGTACTGTCCGCGCGCTCATCCCGCCACCTTCACGGTCGTCGTGGCGCCCCAGATGGCGAGGGAGAGGAAGAAGTCGGTGACGCTGATGAGCACGATGGCGTTGCGCACCGACCGGCCGACCGCGACTCCGACCCCGGCGGGGCCACCGGTGGCGCGGAAGCCGTAGTAGCAGTGGGCCAGGATCACCAGGACGCTGAAGATCAGCACTTTCAGCACCGAGAGCAGGACGTCGTCCGGGGAGAGGAACAGGTTGAAGTAGTGGTCGTAGGTGCCGGACGACTGCCCCTTGAAGAGGACGGTCACCAGGCGGGACGCGACGTACGAGCTGAGCAGCCCCATGGCGTACAGCGGGATGATTGCGACCACTCCGGCGATGATCCGGGTGGTGACGAGATACGGCATGGAGCGCACCCCCATCGCCTCCAGCGCGTCCACCTCCTCGTTGATGCGCATCGCGCCGAGCTGGGCGGTGAAGCCCGCGCCGACGGTCGCGGAGAGGGCGAGTCCGGCGACCAGCGGGGCGATCTCGCGGGTGTTGAAGTACGCGGAGATGAACCCGGTGAAGGCGGCGGTGCCGATCTGGTTGAGCGCCGCGTATCCCTGGAGGCCGACGACCGTCCCGGTGAAGAGGGTCATGCCGATCATCACGCCGATGGTGCCGCCGATGACCCCGAGACCGCCGCTGCCGAAGGCGACCTCGGCGAGCAGCCGCTGGACCTCCCTGGTGTAGCGGCGCAGGGTGCGCGGGATCCAGAGGAGCGCCCTGGCGTAGAAGACGAGTTGGTCGCCCGAGCGGTCGAGCCAGCCGAGCATGGACATCTCTCAGCTCCCCTTCGCGGGGACGATCTGGAGATAGACCGCCGTGAGGACCATGTTCACGAAGAACAGCAGCATGAAGGTGATGACGACGGACTGGTTGACCGCGTCGCCGACGCCTTTGGGGCCGCCGCGGGGGTTGAGTCCCCGGTAGGCCGCGACGATTCCGGCGAGGAAGCCGAAGATCAGCGCCTTGACCTCGCTGATGTAGAGGTCCGGCAGCTGGGCCAGGGCGGAGAAGCTGGAGAGATAGGCGCCCGGTGTGCCGTGCTGCAGGATCACGTTGAAGAAGTAGCCGCCGAGCGTGCCGACGACGGAGACCAGTCCGTTCAGCAGGACCGCCACGAACATCGTGGCGAGCACCCGGGGCACCACCAGGCGCTGGACCGGCGAGACGCCCATGACCTCCATCGCGTCCAGCTCCTCACGGATCTTCCGTGAGCCGAGGTCGGCGCAGATCGCCGAGCCGCCGGCGCCCGAGATCAGCAGCGCGACGATCAGCGGGCTGGCCTGCTGGATGACGGCGAGCACGCTCGCCCCGCCGGTGAAGGACTGGGCGCCGAGCTGCTCGGTGAGCGAACCGACCTGGAGGGCGATGACGGCGCCGAAGGGGATCGAGACCAGGGCGGCCGGCAGGATCGTGACGCTCGCGATGAACCAGAACTGCTCGATGAACTCCCTTACCTGGAAGGGTCTTCGGAAGACGGACCGGATCACGGTGGCGCCGAGGGCGAAGAGCTTCCCGGTCTCGCGCAGCGGTGCGAGCACCCGCAGCGGCGGGCGGGGCTGCCGGTAGTCGGCGGGTCTGCCCGTGGCGCCGTCGGCCGACGGCTCGGAGGGGCGGACCGGAGGGGGTACGGTCATGGCCGGCCACCGCCGGATGCCGGGGCCGTGCCGGATGCGGGGGTCCCGCCGGGTGCCGTGGCCGTGCCGGATGCCTGAGTCGCCCCTGATACCGGAGTCGCGCCGGATGCCGGGCCCTCGTAACTCCTGAGGATGGCGGTGCGCGCCGCATCGGGCAGCTCCGCCAGCATGCCCAGCACCCGTTCCCTGCGCCGCAGGACCGCCTGGCGCTCGGGCAGCCCGTCGGAGGGTTCGAGCTGCGGGACGAGGGGGCGCGGCGTGTGCGGGCGGGTGCCTGCCGCGCTGCGCTGCTCGGCCGCGAGGGTCGCCGCGTCCTTCTCCTCGGACATCCCGATCGGCCCCTCGCGCCGGCCGCTCAGGAACTGCGCGACCACCGGCTCCTCGCTGGTGAGCAGCAGTTCGCGGGGCCCGAACGTGACCAGGTTGCGCAGGAAGAGCATCCCCATGTTGTCGGGGACGGTGGCCGCGATGTCGAGATTGTGGGTGACGATCAGCATCGTCGCGTCGAACTGCGCGTTCAGGTCGATGAGCAGCTGCGAGATGTACGAGGTGCGCACCGGGTCGAGCCCCGAGTCCGGCTCGTCGATGAGGATGATCTGGGGGTCGAGCACCAGGGCGCGGGCCAGTCCGGCCCGCTTCCGCATTCCCCCGGATATCTCCCCGGGAAGCTTCTCCTCGGCGCCCAGGAGCCCCACCATGTCCATCCGCTCCATGACGATACGGCGGATCTCCGACTCCTTCTTCCTGGTGTGCTCACGGAGCGGAAAGGCCACATTGTCGAAGAGCGTCATCGAACCGAAGAGTGCACCGTCCTGGAACATCAGGCCGAAGAGCTTACGGGTCTCGTAGATGTCGCGTTCGGGACTGTTCACCATGTCGACGCCGTTGATGAGCACACTGCCCCGCTCGGGTTTCAGCAGCCCGATCAGAGACTTGAGGAACACGGTCTTTCCGGTGCCGGAAGGGCCGAGCATCACACTGACTTCACCGGCAGGGAGCGTGAGTGTCACGTCCTGCCAGATTCTCTGTTTGCCGAAAGACTTCGTGAGCCCTTCAACAACTACTTCGATTCCCATCTCACCTCCTGCATGCACTCACGAAGTGACAGAAGTGCGCCGAGAGGCGCACGTTAAGTTCACCGGCACCACCGGGACAAGCCCTTGAACAGGTAACTCTCCAAGAAATTGAGCCACTTGTCAGGGGGTGACAAGCCCGTGCGGAAACCTTGTTGAAAAGTGCTCACTCGGAGCAGGGACGCAGGTGAGGGACTTACGCCCCGGCCTCAACCGGCCGAGCTGCTTGCGGAGAGCGACGTTACGGCCGGGTAACCTGGGGCCGCAATACCAGTTCCGCAAGTTTTGTCAGGAGGGTGCGCGTCCGCTCTCTTCTTTGCGGTGAGTGAGCAGCGCAGGACGGAAACTCATCCGGAAGTGATAAATTCCGGCGGCCGGGGGGCCGGGGGCGCGCGGACGCCCGGCGTAGCGGAACACCGTAATCCGCCGCGTACGGCCTCCGGCGGATGCGCACCGCGCCCGGACACGCACCAACTGACAAGGCGCTCAATGCCCTTGCTCATCACCGCACAAGAAGACCAGGACACCCGAAGTTCATCACACCACAGCATTGTGCGGTGGTGTTTCCCGCCAGTAACCTCACGGCTCGGTGAATTCGGAGGCGAAACCGGACCACGGGAGAGCCCTTGTACACCTCGACCCGCCTTTCGCTCATCACCGCCTTCTGGACGGCTGCCGAAAAAAGGGGAAGACATGAGATCCGTTTCCACCCGACTGCGTCTGGGGCTGCTCGCCGGCTCCACCGCCCTCACCGCTTTCGTGTCCGTGGGTACGGCTACCGCGGCCAGTGGGCCCGTCAGCCTGAACGGCAGCTGGGCGCCGTTCTCCCGGTGTCCTGTGGACGCTCCCGCGATGCTGGCCGCCGACGGGCAGAACGACACCGCGCTCTGCGTCTCCTCGCACTCGGCGAACGGCTCCATCAAGCTCGGCAGCTCCGTCGTGCCCACCGGGGCCAGCGACCTGCAGCTCGGCGTGATCACCCACCCCAACGGCTCATCGACCCTGGTCTCCCCCGCGGGCGGCGCGCTGGTGGCCGACTCCGCACAGCTCCCCGGCGGCCTGCTGGGACTGATGTGCCCCAGCAACGTCCCGGTGGTCAGCGGCATCTGCAGGCAGATCACCGACAACAGCCTCAACCGGGTCACCGCCACCATCGAGTCGGTGAACAACCCGAGCGACTTCACGCTGCTGGCCGGGGCCACCACGGGCAAGCCGATCGTGACCCTGCCGGTCCGTATCCATCTGCAGAATCCGTTCCTCGGCGACAAGTGCTACATCGGCTCGGCGGCGGACCCCATCCTGCTGCGCCCGCAGAACCTCACCGCGCCCACCCCGGGGACCGAGTCGTTCGACGCCGACGGCACCGCCGACCCGGACGGTGCGCTGGGCCGGATCAACCTCGTCGGCGCCAACCAGGGCGACACCACCTACGCGGTCCCCGGCGCCAGCGGCTGCGGACTCGACCTGCTGAACTGGGCGGTGAACCTCAAGACGGCGCTGCCCTCCGCATCCGGCAAGAACAGCGTGACCCTGAACAGCGCGTCGACCTATGTCGCCACGCTCAACGACCCGGCCGGCGCCGCCCCCGGTGAGGGCAAGGCCCTCTCGGACGCCTGGCACTCCGCCGTACGCCACTGACGGCAGCCGCACACCAGGCTCCCCCGCACCTCGCCCCGATGGGGCCGCTCCCCGCCACTGCGGGAGGCGGCCCCATCGGCCTGCCGGACCGCCGCCGCGACCCGGCACCGGGGGGCAGGCACGGCCCGGTACCTGGGACCCGACAAGGCCCGGCACCGGGGCCAGGCACGGTCCGGTCCGCCTCCCGGTGCCGACAACCCGCCTCCCGGTGCCGACAACAAGCCATTCATGGCCGGCAGATGGCGCGGCGGCGCGTGCGGTTACGGCTTGACGGCCTTGGTACCCGGAAGCTCGGGGATATTCGGCGGGCACAGGTTGTCGGGTGAGTCGGGAATACAGGTCGTCCCCTGGTTCATCTCGATACTGTTCCCCGGGCCGGAGAGCGCGGCGGTGAAAAGCGGGTCCAGGTCCTCGCCGTTCGTACCGCATCCGGAGAATCGGGGAATGTCTATCGTGCCGTCGAGTGTGCCGCCGTAGAAGACATTCGTGTATTTGGCACCGCCGTTGAGAACCACCTTGTAAGGGGTAGCCGTCCGGCACGAGCCGCCGACATCGAGCGGGGTTCCGTTCACCTTCACGTCGTACAGCCGCAGCGACTGTCTGAACGAGATCACGGAGAACACACTGGTGCCGACGTTCCCGGTCGATATGGTGACCGGCCCGGTCTCGAACCGCACCTTCGCGGTGACCGGCTGGAATCCGAAGGTCAGAAAGGTCGATTCGGCGTCGGGGAGGCGCAGGTCGGCCAGTGAGTCCAGCCGCAGATAGAGGCCGCCCGGCTGGACACTGGACCTGACCGACGAGTGGGTGACCGCCAGCACGCTGATCGTCACGGGCTTGCGCTTCGGATCGTTGATGATCATCGCGCCGTTGAGCTTGCTGACATTGGCCACACCCAGGGCGTAGGCGCAGCCGGGGCTGCCCGGCAGGTCGTACTCGCCGGGGGTGGCCCCCGGCGGTGCCTTGGGCGCGTCGCCCGGGTCGGCCTTGCCCTTCGGTATCACGGTCGGGCACTTGCCGACCGGTGCGGGGTCGGACCGGGGCTGCACCGTGACGCCGCCGTCCGCTTGCTCGCGCCCCTTCCCCCCGTCCGTGGTGGTGGGCGTCGGGCTACCCGGCGTCGTGGTGGGACCGGCGCTGCCCGTCGGCGGCACCGGAACGGTCCCCAGCGCCACATCCTGGCCCGCGGCCGGCTCACAGACCAGCGGCACGGGCTCCGGGGCGCCCTCCTTGCCGGTGCCGGGCGTCGCGGTCAGCAGCCCGAGCCTCAACTCGCCCGCCGCCAGGGTGATGTCGCCCGTACCGCCCGCCGTGACGGTGGGCACCGGCCCCGCGTGGACGAGCCGTACATCGCCCTCCGCCGGAACCGGGGTACTGGGCGCGGCGAGATCCGACCACATCGCCGTGGCCGACCGGTCGTTCTGGCTCACCTTGACGGCGAGGGACGCGGTGCTCAGGACCGCCTCCGTGTCCTTGGGCAGCAGCGCCGCGAGATCCGTGCCCGCCAGCCCCACGGTGACCTTCACCGGACCGGGCTGCACCGGCTTGCCGGGCTCGGCGGACGCGGGGAGGTTCATCGCGACCCCGACCGTGGCACGGGCGGAGCCGGACGGGAGCCCGCAGTCGTACGAGAGGGTGGCCGGGGCGCCGCCCTCGCCGGCCGCCGATCCGTTGCCTGCCAGCAGCCCGGCGACGAGTGCGGCCGCCGCGGCGGATGCCAGCCGTACCGGCCGCCCACCGCCCCTCACACCGCCGCCCCTCACAGGTGTCCTGGGATTCATTCCGGCCCTGCCCTCCGCCTCATACGGTCTGGTTCCTGTTCTTCCGCTGCCACGGGGTCCCGTCGGGCCGCCGCGCCTGCTGACCGCCGGGCCGCAAACGTGAAATCCGGGCCGGAGGCAGCAGACGCTGCCTCCGGCCCGTGCCGCCCCGCCCCGATGGGGTTACGGAGTGCTGATCACCGGTGCGGTGCTCACCGCGTACGAGGCATTGAAGGACGCCACGTCACCGTTGTTGATGAGGCCGAGGCAGCTGGCGCCGGACGCCACCAGGCCGTTGCCCGTGCCGTCGATCACCAGGGCGTGTGCGGTGTTGTCGTAGTGGCCGTTGACGGTGCCGGTGAAGTCGGCGGCGCAGCCGACACCCGCGATGTGCGCCGAGATCGCGCTGACCGTGCCGTTGACCCAGGTCGGGTGGGAGGAGTTCACACTGACCGCGTTGATCTTCCACGGGGTGGCCTTCATCGTGACCTTGAATGTGATGCCGGCCACGCTGCAGTTGGTGAACGTGATGGTGTTGATGGAGCCGATCCCGACGCCGTTGGTGCTCGTCGCCTGGAGGGAGCCCGCGGTCACGTCGGACGACGCACAGTTCAGCGTCGCGGCCGGCACCGCGAGTGACGGGTTGGCGGCGTGCGCCGTGTAGGCACCGGAGTGGGTGACCGTCCAGGAGGACGTGGCGGTGGCCGATGCCGATGTCGCGGCCAGCCCGACGGCCGCACCGATGGCGGCGGTCACGACTGCGGCTCTTGCGGCAAACTTGTGCATGGTGTGATTTCCCTTCGTGGCGTCTTGATCAGATTCCCGGAGTTCCGTCCCGGGCGGAACGGAGCCCCCACGAGGTTCACTTGGCCGGTTGGCGGTTTCGTCCCGGGCGACCGCTCGTTCCGACCGTGCGGCGATGACGCTACGAGTGAGTAACCTGAGTTCGCAATGGCCTGTACGAAGGAATTTGGGCGCGGGTTCTCCGGCGTCGATTTCCTGTTGCCGGGCGAGTACGGACCAGCCCCTCATTAGCCGGAAGTGAGTAATTCCGTACGGTCCGCCGTGTCTCCCGGTGACAGTTGTCCGCTCCGCCTCCCGGCCGGATCGTCCGGCCCGGCATCCGCCCCGTACGGCGGGGCCCGCTCCTTTCTTGTCACCGAATGACAAAGGAGGCTGCCGAAACCGAAGCGGAATTGCCCGAGCGTGCCATCCGGCGAACGGAGTTGACGGCGCGCGATGGCTGGATACGCTCCCCCGCTCACCCCCCGCGCTGTCGTGGATGTGTCCACCGGACCCCGGCTTCGACTATGTTCGGCAACCCAAATCGGTACGCACCTGACGGTCTCCGGGAGCGCTCTCCCGTCGGCCACCCCCCACCGGGCGCCGGAGAGCAAGGGGTCGAGGAATGCCGGGAGTTGCACAGCCCTCGGACATCGGAGAACCGCTGGGGCCGCTTCCCCAGGAGTTCGCGGCCGTCATGCGGCCCGAACTCCCCAGCCTGATCAAGGAAATCGGCCTGGAGGTCACCCGTGCCTACCCCGAGTACGCACGGCTGCTCGAAGGCCCCTACGCCCAGGGCATCCGGATCGGCGTGGAGCAGAACATCTCCGTCTTCGTCGACCAGGTCGCCGAACCCACCGCGTCGTCGGCGCTGCGCGACGAGATGTGCCGGCGGTTCGGCCGGTTCGAGGCGTACGAGGGCAGAAGCCTGGACAAACTCCAGGGCGCCTACCGGCTCGGCGCCCGGATCGCGCTGCGGCGGGCGAAACGGGTGGGGCGGCGCTACAACCTCTCCCCCACCCTGATGCTCACCTTCGCCGACGCGCTGTTCACCTATGTCGACGAGCTGGAGGCGCTGTCGCGCGAGGGCTATCTGGAGGTGCGGACGGCCGGCGGGGACCAGCAGGACACCCAGCGGCGGCGACTGGTGCATCTGATCCTCGCCGGTTCACCGGTGCCCCGCTCCGCCATCGCCGAACTCGCGGAGCAGACCGGCTGGACCCTGCCCGACCAGGTCACGCTCGTCGCCCTGCGGCCGCCCGCCGGAGTTCCGTCCGCCCTGCTGGACAACGATGTCCTCGCCGACCTGGCGGAGCCGCAGCCCCATCTGCTGGTTCCCGGCCCCTTCGACGAGCGAAGACAGCACATGCTCGACGTCGCACTCCCCGGAGCGCGCCGCGCCGTCGGACTCACCGTCCCGCTCGCGAACGCCGCCGACTCGCTCCGCTGGGCCCGCCGGGTACTCGACCTCGTCGACACCGGAACCATCGGCGACGCGCCGACGATCCACTGCGAGGACCATATGGTGACGCTCTGGCTGCTCTCCGACCGGGCATTGCTCGAACAGCTCGCCGGACGCGAACTGGCCCCCGTCGCCCACCTCACGGCGAACCGCAGGGACCGCCTCCTGGAGACGCTGCACGCATGGCTCGCGACCCGGGGCACCGCGGCCCAGCTGGGCGAGGTCCTGGATGTGCACGCACAGACCGTGCGCTACCGCATGCGCACCCTGGAGAGCATCTTCGGCCGCCAACTCTCCGATCCTGAGCGGCGGTTCGCCATCGAGATCGTCCTGCGCGCGATGCGGCTGGAGCCGAGCAGCGGCTGACACCTCCCGTGGCACCCTCCTTCCCTTCCCCGCCTTGCCCGTGCGCCCTCGGCGCCATAACCTGACTCCCCAGTAAGTTGACTCAGCAGTAAGGAAGCTTCGTGGCGGACAACATCAGCGAAAAGCTCGCGGAGCTGGACTTCGCGTCCGTCTCCCCACAGGAATTCGCGACGATCATCAAGGGGCTCACCACGAAGGAACTCGGCGAGATCGCCCACGGTGATCTGCGCCGCCGGGTGCTCGCGGAGGTATTCGGGCGCATGGAACGGCAGTTCCGCCCGGAGAGTGCCGGTTCGCTCGCCGCCGTGATCCGCTGGAAGATCACGGGCGAGAGCGACGTGGTGTACGAGACCACCATCGGCGACGGGATCTGCACCGTCACCGAGGGCCGCTCGGAGGCCGATCCGCGCCTCACGCTGGCCCTGGGCGACGCCGACTTCCTCAGACTGGTCTCCGGAAACGCGAGCCCGGTATCCCTCTTCCTCCTCCGCAAGGTCGGCGTCACTGGGGATATGGCCCTCGCCGCGGGGCTCACCCGGTACTTCGACATTCCCAAGGCGTGAGCGGGAGAAGAGGGGACACGGTCAGCGGCACCGGCAGACCTGTGACCACTGACCCGTACGCCACATCCACCGGGACGCCGCTACCGCCGCGAGGCTGAACCTCGCCGTCCGGCGATCACTGGACCGGCCTACAGCGTGTGCGCCGTTCGCGCGGCGGTGTGAGGGTGCCCCTGTGACCACTGCCAGCAGTCCAGCCCCAGCCGCACCACCTGTGCTCGACACCCGGCAGCGGAACATCGTGTTCGGCACGATCATGCTCGGTGTGCTGCTGGCCGCACTCGACCAGAGGGGTGGGGGGGGGCCGCGCGCGCGCCGCGCGGCGCGCCCCCCCCGCCCCCCCGCGCGGGCGGGCCCCCCCCCCCTGCTCGTTGTGGTGGAGCGCTCCCTGCGGCTCAGCCGATGGCGAGGCGGCGCAGCACGAGCCCGGTCGCCGGTTTCGGGCCGAACGAGGTCGATTTACGTGGCATCGTCACACCCTGGCGGGCCAGTTCCCGGACGACCTCCTCGCGTACCGGGTACATCAGGACGGCCGTACCGCCCAGTCGCTCGGCCTGTTCGACGGCCGCGTCCGTCGCATGGATGTACGTGATGTGCTCGGGCGCGTCCGGGACCGACCAGACCTTGTCGAGCAGCGTGTGGTGGAGCACTGTCGCGTCCAGCGTCCGCCAGGCCATGGGGTGGTCGGCGGGGACCGTGCGGGCCAGCAGCTCCGGTGACGGACGGTCGGCGAGATGGAAGCGGCCGTCCCCGGCGAGCAGAAAGGCGTTGCCCGCGGACGCCGCGTCGGCGAGGGCGGCAAGGGCCTCCGGGAGCGCGTCGAACGACTGGACCCGGAAGGCGCCGTCGAGCGCCGTCAGTGCCTCGGAGACCGGCAGCCGGCGCAGTACCCGGTGGATCGCCCTGACCTGGAGCGGATAGTGGACCGTGTCGATGAGGAGCACCAGGCCGTATCCCCAGGGGCCGGGCCCCGGGTGTTCGTCGCGCAGCCGGAGATAGGTCGCCCACCGGTGGTGCCCGTCGGCGATCAGGGCCTGCCGCCCTGCCAGGTCGGTCTGCGCCTCCGCGATCTCCGCCGGATCGGTGACGGCCCACAGCCGGTGGCTGAAGCCGTCCTCGGTGACCGTCGCGAGCAGGGGGTCTCCGGCTATCGCCCGCTCGATGACCGCCGCCGCGCCCCGCACGCGTGCGGCTCCCGTTGCCGTTCCCGCCGGTTCCGTCGCGTCGCCGCGGTAGGTCAGCAGGAGCGGTTCGAAGTTGACGGCCGTGGTCCGCATCAGCGCCGCCCGGTCCGCGACGATGTCGGCCATCACGTCCTCGTGCGGGAGGACCACGCCCTCCTCGGGGGTGGAGAGGGCCAGGGTGCCGATGAGACCGCGTTGGAGCACCTCGCCGTGGCGCTGCTCGTACACATAGAGGGCGGCCTCGGGGTCCGCGGCCAGGATGCCGTCGTCGAACCACTCCGTGAGCGTCGCCGCGGCCTTCTGGTTGCGGGCGGCGGGAGTGTCGGCCTGGGGCAGGATCAGGCGCACGATGTTGTGCGGATCGGCGGACTCCAGATGGTGCAGCCCGTCCGGCCGGACCACGACATCGTACGGCGGGGACGTGACGGCCGCGAGACTGCCGACGCGTTCGGGAACGTAGCGCACTCCGCGGAAAGGGAAAAGACGCAGTCCGTTGTCCGCATGCCGACCACTTGAAGTCATTGGTGCATGGTATGTGGGGATCCGTCATACGGGATGATCGGAGAAGAACAGCGACAAGGAGTGCGATGACCCGGCAGACCAGGACCAGCCCAGACGGCATGACGACCCCCTTGAGTGAGACGTACGACACAGCCCTGCTCGACCTGGACGGGGTGGTGTACGCGGGCGGCGCGGCCATCGCCCACGCCGTCGATTCGCTCGGGAGCGCGCGGGACGGCGGGATGCACCTCGCGTACGTCACCAACAACGCGCTGCGGACACCGGAGGCGGTGGCGGACCACCTCACCGAACTGGGCGTGCCCGCCGATGCCTCCGATGTCATCACATCGGCCCAGGCGGTCTCCCGGCTGATCGCCGATCAGTTCCCGCGGGGAGCCAGGGTGCTGGCCATCGGCGGGGAGGGGCTCCGGGTCGCGCTGCGCGAACGCGGCCTGGAACCGGTGGACTCGGCCGACGACTCCCCGGTCGCGGTGGCGCAGGGGTACGGCGGCCCGGACATGACCTGGGCGCGGTTCGCCGAGGCCGGGTACGCGATCAACAGCGGTCTGCCATGGTTCGTCTCCAATACGGATCTGACCATTCCCAGCGCGCGCGGGATCGCTCCCGGTAACGGCGCCGCGGTCGAGGTCGTCCGGATCGCGACCGGGGCCGAACCGCAGGTGGCCGGGAAGCCGCTGCCGCCGATGCACCGGGAGACCGTGCTGCGGACCGGCGCGAAGCGGCCGCTGGTCGTGGGGGACCGGCTGGACACCGACATCGAGGGCGCGTTCAACGGCGGGGTGGACTCGCTGCTCGTACTGACCGGCGTGACGGACGCGGCCCAGCTGCTGGCCGCACCGCCCGAGCACCGGCCGACCTATGTGGACGCGGATCTGCGCGGGCTGCTCACCGGCCAGCCCGAAGTGACCGAGGACGGCGGGGTGTTCCGCTGCGGCGGCTGGAGCGTATCGGTACGGGACGGGGAGCCTGCCGTCGACGGTGACGGGGGCCCGCTGGACGGGCTGCGGGCGCTGTGTGCCGCGGCCTGGACAGAGGCGGGCGACGGTACGTACGGTCGGGACGCCGGCAAGGCGATCGCCCGCATCGGGCTCTGACCTCGCAGGGCTTCGGCGCCCGCCCGGTCCCGGGGCGGGTGTCCACGCCCGGTCCCGGTGCGGCTGTCCGCTTCGGGCTCCGGGGCCGGCCCGTACCGCCGCCCGGTCGGAGAACCGCCAGGGTTAGGCTAACCTAACCACGTGTTGGTCGACAGTCCCTCCAGGCAGAGCGCGGAGCAAGCCCCCGCGCCACCCAGGCGCAACGCGGCGCGCGCAGCCGGGCTGCTGCTGTCGCTCGCCCTGCTGCTCCTGGTCGTCGTCGCGAGTATCGCGATCGGTGCCAAGGCGGTGCCGCTGGGTGAGGTGTGGCACGGTCTGGCGCACAGCTCGGGCACGGGCGACGACGTACTGATCCGGGATGTGCGCGTCCCCCGCACCGTCCTCGGGGTCCTGGTCGGGGCCGCGCTCGGGGTCGCCGGAGCGGTGATGCAGGCGCTCACCCGCAACCCGCTCGCCGAGCCCGGCATTCTGGGCGTCAACGCGGGTGCGTCCGCCGCCGTCGTCTCCGCGGTGAGCTTCCTCGGGGTCAGCTCCTTCACCGGCTATGTGTGGTTCGCCTTCGCGGGCGCCGCCGTGGTCTCGGTCCTCGTCTACGTACTGAGCGGGAGCCGCGGGGCCACCCCGGTACGGCTCGCGCTCGCCGGTACGGCCGCCACCTACGCGATGTTCGGCTACGTCAACGGTGTGGAACTGCTCAACTCGGACGCCCTGGACAAGATGCGCTTCTGGACGGTCGGTTCGCTGGCGTCGGCGACCTCCGGGACGGTGACGCAGGTCTGGCCCTTCGTGGTGGCCGGCCTGCTGGTGGCGCTGCTGCTCGGCCGCCCGCTCAACGCCATGGCGCTGGGCGACGACACGGCCAGGGCGCTCGGCGCGCACCTCACCCGCACCCGGGTCCTCGCGATGCTCGCCGTGACCCTGCTCTGCGGATCGGCGACCGCCGCCTGCGGGCCGATCGTCTTCATCGGGCTGATGGTCCCGCACATCGTCCGGGCGATCACCGGACCCGACATGCGCTGGACGCTGCCGTACGCCGCGGTCCTCTCGCCCGTCCTGCTGCTGGGCGCCGACGTCGTCGGCAGGATGGTCGCCCGGCCCGCCGAGCTCCAGGTCGGCATCGTGACCGCGCTCATCGGCGGCCCCATCTTCATCTTTCTCGTACGCCGCCGGAGGATGACTCAGCTGTGAAAGCGATGCACGCGATACGTACCCCGGGCGGGCTCTCGCTGCGGGTCGAGGCCAGAGCAGCGGTCGTGGTCGTCCTGCTTGCCGTGGTCGCCCTGGTGGCCGGTGTGGTGCTCATCGGCAGCGGTGACTACCCGATCGCACCCACGGACGTGATCCGCACCCTCCTGGGCAGCGGCACCACGGCCCAGGAGTTCATCGTCAACGACCTGCGGCTGCCCAGGGCGCTCGTCGGGCTCCTCGTCGGGGCGGCGCTGGGCGTCGGGGGCGCGGTCTTCCAGTCCATCTCCCGCAATCCGCTGGGCAGTCCGGATGTGATCGGCTTCGGACAGGGGGCGAGCGTCGGAGCACTCGCGGTGATCGTGCTCTTCCACGGCGGAGCGACCGCGGTGGCCGGCGGGGCGGTCGTCGGCGGCCTGGCCACCGGCATCGCCGTGTACACGCTGGCCTGGAAGCGGGGGGTGCACGGCTACCGGCTGGTTCTCGTCGGTATCGGCGCCGCCGCGATGCTGACCGCCTGCAACAGCTATCTGCTCACCAAGGCCGGCCTGGTCGACGCGACCCGCGCCGTCGTCTGGATGACCGGCTCACTCGACGGCCGCGACTGGTCGCAGGTCTGGCCGCTCCTGGCCACCTCTGTGGTGCTGATGCCGCTGGTCATCGGGTACGGGCGCAATCTCAGGATGCTGGAGATGGGCGACGACGCCGCGTACGCCCTGGGCGTACGGGTCGAGCGGACCCGGCTGGTGCTGATGCTGGCAGCGGTCCTGCTCACCGCGGTGGCCACCGCCGCCGCCGGGCCGATCGCCTTCGTGGCTCTCAGCGCACCTCAGCTCGCCCGGCGGCTGACCCGCTCGCCGGGCGCCAACCTCATCCCCTCGGCCCTCATGGGCGCCGCCCTGCTGGTCGTCGCCGACAGGACCCCCCCCCGGGCCGTCGGCGCCCGGCCCC
>NZ_JBHYWP010000018.1:86622-92266 GCF_042751845.1 Streptomyces sp. NPDC059398
CACCGCGCACGGCCCGCCCCCGGAGCGGGCCCCCCGCCGCGCCGCCCCCCCCGCGCGGACCCCCCCCCCCCGGCAGCTGCCGGTGGGAGTGGTGACGGGGGTGCTCGGCGGCTGCTACCTGCTGTGGCTGCTGGTCTCCGAACGGAAGGCAGGACGGATCTGATGACAACCAGGAGTACCACCATGCAGCGACTCACCGCCGAATCCGTCACCCTCGGCTACGAGCAGCGGATCATCGCCGAGAACCTCTCGGTCGAGATCCCCGACAACTCCTTCACCGTCATCGTCGGCCCCAACGCCTGCGGCAAGTCGACACTGCTGCGCGCCCTTTCGCGCATGCTGAAGCCCTCCCAGGGGCGGGTGCTTCTCGACGGGCAGGCGATCGGCTCGATGCCGGCCAAGAAGGTGGCCAGGACGCTGGGCCTGCTCCCGCAGTCCTCGATCGCCCCCGACGGGATCACGGTCGCCGACCTGGTGGCCCGCGGCCGCTACCCGCACCAGGGCCTGCTGCGCCAGTGGTCGCCCGATGACGAGCGCATCGTCGAGGAGGCGATGGCGGCCACCCGGATCGGCGAGCTCGGCGACCGTTACGTGGACGAACTCTCCGGCGGCCAGCGCCAGCGCGTGTGGATCGCGATGGCGCTCGCCCAGCAGACCCCGCTGCTCCTCCTCGACGAGCCGACCACCTTCCTCGACATCCAGCACCAGATCGATGTGCTCGACCTCTGCGCCGAACTGCACGAGACGCAGGGGCGCACCCTGGTGGCCGTGCTGCACGACCTCAACCACGCCGCGCGCTACGCGACCCATCTCATCGCCATGCGGGACGGCGAGATCGTCGCCGAAGGGGCGCCGGGCGATGTCGTCACCGCCGCGCTCGTGGAGAAGGTGTTCGGGTTGCGCTGCCAGATCATCGACGACCCCGAGACGGGAACACCGCTGGTGGTGCCCGCCGGGCGCCGGGCGCGGACCGCGGCCGTGGTGGCGCCCACCACGGCTGCTGCCGCGTCCTGAGGCACGGCCGGGGCAGTGTCCCGAGCCGTAGCTGGAGCGGCGTCCCCGGGCACGGCTGGGGCCCTGAGACGTGGCTGGAGCGGTGCCCTGGGGCGTGCCCGCGGCAGTGTCCTGAGGCGCGCCCGCAGCAGAGCCCCGGTCGCTGCGGCTAGAGCAGCGTCCTGAGGCGCAGCAGATCGCGGAAGCCCGCTTCGAGCCGTACCCGGCCCGAACCCCAGGCCTTGGCGAAGTTCAGCTCGCCCCCGACCAGGGCCACCAGATCGTCGCCCTTCATCGCGAGCCGGATCTCCGCCTTGCCACGCGGCGGTCCTTCAAGGGTGTCGAGCACCTGGATCCGGCCGTCCACCAGACGCCCGGTGAAGGTGACGTCGAGATCGGTGATGTGGCAGCTCAGCGAGCGGTCCAGCGCTGCCGCGCCGCGTACCTGGCTGTTCGCCTCTGTCATGTTGTCCGAGAGCCTGTCGAGGGCGCTGCGGCACTCTTCTGTCGTCGCCATCGTGACCGACCGTACCGCAGCGCTTCGGGGTAGCGTCTGGGCATGAGTGACGCGATGCCGGAGCCCTCCGGGGCGCAGGCCGGGAGCCAGGACGGCCAGGACCGTACGGAAGACGCCCCGGCGCCGCTGGGTGTGGTCCGCACACCCACCGGGGACGCCGGGGTGGACCGGGTGCTCGACCGGCTGGCCGACGCCGACCACCTCGACGCCGACGGACATGTCGAGGTGTACGAAGATGTACATCAGGGGCTGCGCCGGGCGCTGGACGCGCTGGACGCACCGCCCGGACCGCCGGTCCCGGCCCGTGGCCCCCTCCCTCAGACCGTCCCTCACAACAGCAGGAGCTGAACCGAACGTGGCAGGAGTGGCACGCCGACGTCTCGACGCCGAGCTGGTCCGCCGGAGTCTCGCCCGCTCACGGGAGCACGCGAGCCAGCTGATCGCCGCGGGGCGGGTGACCGTCGCGGGCACCACCGCGACCAAGGCGGCCACCCAGGTCGAGACCAGCGCGGCGGTCGTCGTGCGCAAGGACGACACCGACCCCGACTACGTCTCGCGGGGCGGTCACAAACTCGCCGGCGCCTTCGCGGCCTTCACCCCGCTCGGCCTGCGGGTCGCGGGGCGCCGGGCGCTCGACGCGGGCGCGTCGACCGGCGGCTTCACCGATGTCCTGCTGCGGGCGGGCGCCGCACAGGTCGTCGCGGTGGACGTGGGGTACGGGCAGCTCGCCTGGTCGTTGCAGAGCGACGACCGGGTCACCGTCAAGGACCGTACGAACGTACGCGAGTTGACGCTCGACGCCATCGGCGGAACCCCCGTGGACCTGGTCGTGGGCGACCTCTCGTTCATCGCGCTGGGGCTGGTGCTGCCCGCTCTCGTGGGGTGCGCGGGCCCGGACGCCGACCTGGTGCTGATGGTGAAACCGCAGTTCGAGATCGGCAAGGACCGGCTGGGCAGCGGAGGCGTGGTCCGCAGTCCCGGGCTGCGGGCGGAGACCGTGCGGACAGTGGCCGGGCAGGCGGCCGGGCTCGGACTCGGCGTGCGGGGTGTCACCGCGAGCCCGCTGCCGGGGCCCTCGGGGAACGTCGAGTACTTTCTGTGGCTGCGGGCGGACGCGCCCGCGCTCGATCCGGCGGATGTGGAGCGTGCAGTGGCGGAGGGGCCGCAGTGACGGAGTCAGCATCAGCACCGGCAGCGGGCCGGGCAGCGCGGGGAGCGGCACCTGCCGTGGCGGCGGGACCCGCGGTGGAAGCGCCTGCGGAACCGGCGGCGGCGCCCCCCGGGGACCGTACGGTCTTCCTGCTGGCGCACACCGGGCGGCCCGCCGCCGTCCGCAGCGCCGAGCGCGTGGTGGAGGGGCTGCTGAAGAACGGCCTGCGGGTGCGGGTCCTGGCGGCGGAGGCGGCCGACCTGCCGGTGCCGCCATCGGTCGAACTCGCCGACGAGGCCACCCCCTCCTGCCTGGACGGCTGCGAGCTGCTGATCGTCCTCGGCGGCGACGGAACGCTGCTGCGCGGCGCCGAGTTCGCCCGCGCCTCCGGGGTGCCGATGCTCGGCGTCAACCTCGGCCGGGTCGGCTTCCTCGCCGAGGCCGAGCGCGACGACCTGGACAAGGTCGTCAACCGGGTGGTCTCACGTTCGTACGAGGTCGAGGAGCGGATGACCGTCGACGTCCTCGTGCACAACAACGGGGACATCGTGCACCGGGACTGGGCGCTCAACGAGGCGGCCGTGCAGAAGACCGAGCCCGAGCGGATGCTGGAGGTCGTCCTGGAGATCGACGGCCGCCCCGTCACCGGCTTCGGCTGCGACGGCGTCGTCTGCGCCACCCCGACCGGTTCCACCGCGTACGCCTTCTCGGCCGGGGGACCGGTGATCTGGCCGGAGGTGGAGGCGCTGCTGATGGTGCCCATCGGCGCGCACGCCCTGTTCGCCAAGCCGCTGGTGACCTCGCCCTCGTCCGTCCTCGCCGTCGAGGTCCAGCCGCACACCCCGCAGGGCGTCCTGTGGTGCGACGGGCGCCGCTCGGTGGGACTGCCCGCCGGGGCACGCGTCGAGGTGCGCAGGGGAGCCGTTCCCGTACGGCTGGCGCGGCTGCACCACGCCTCCTTCACCGACCGGCTGGTGGCCAAGTTCGCACTGCCCGTTGCGGGCTGGCGGGGCGCTCCGCACTGAGCCCTACCGGACCCCCGCCGGGTACCCGGTGCGGCCCGGCCGGCGGGCCCTGCGGCCGGGCCACGTCGCACGGGACCCGGGAAACCTCGTATGGTCATGTGCGTGTTGGAGGAGATGCGGATACGGTCGCTCGGAGTCATCGACGACGCTGTGGTGGAGCTTTCACCCGGCTTCACCGCGGTGACGGGTGAGACCGGCGCGGGCAAGACCATGGTCGTGACCAGCCTGGGGCTGCTGCTCGGCGGGCGCGCCGACGCCGCCCTGGTACGGCTCGGCGCCAAGTCGGCGGTGGTGGAAGGGCGGATCGCGCTGCCCGACGGCGCACCCGCCGCGGTACGGGCCGAGGACGCGGGCGCCGAACTCGACGAGGGCGCGCTGCTCATCAGCCGTACGGTCTCGGCCGAAGGGCGCTCGCGGGCGCACATCGGCGGGCGTTCCGTACCGGTCGGGCTGCTCGCCGAGCTCGCCGACGAACTGGTCGCCGTACACGGACAGACCGACCAGCAGGGGCTGCTGCGCCCGGCCAGACAGCGCCAGGCGCTCGACCGGTACGCCGGGGATGCGGTGGCGGTCCCGCACACCAAGTACGCGGCTGCCTACACGCGGCTGCGAGCGGTCGCCGCCGAGCTGGCGGAGCTGACCACCCGGGCACGGGAACGGGCCCAGGAGGCCGATCTGCTCCGCTTCGGTCTCGACGAGATCGCCGCGGTCGAGCCGCTGCCCGGTGAGGACACCGAACTCGCCGCGGAGGCCGAGCGGCTCGGGCACGCCGAAGCGCTCGCGTCCGCCGCGTCCGCCGCGCACACCGCGCTGGTCGGCAACCCGGAGGACCCCGAGGGCATCGACGCGACGACCCTGGTCGCCGGGTCGGGGCGGGCGCTCGACGCGGTACGCGCCCATGACCCGGCGCTGGCCGGGCTCGCCGAACGGATCGGCGAGATCGGCATTCTGCTCGCCGACGTCTCGGGGGAGCTGGCCGGTTACGCGGACGACCTCGACGCCGATCCGCTGCGGCTGGCGGCCGTCGAGGAACGGCGGGCGGCGCTGACCCAGCTGACCCGCAAATACGGTGAGGACATCGCGGCCGTCCTGGCGTGGGCCGATGAGGGCGCGGCGCGCCTCACCGAGCTGGAGGGCGACGACGACCGGATCGGTGAACTGACGGCGGAGCACGAGGCGCTGCGCTCCGAGCTGTCCGGTCTCGCGCAGGCGCTCACCGACGCGCGCACCGAGGCGGCCGAACGGTTCGCGGACGCCGTCACCGCCGAACTCGCCTCGCTCGCCATGCCGCACGCCCGGGTGACGATCGACATCCGGCAGACCGACGACCCCGAAGGAGTGGAGGTCGGCGGGCGTACGGTCGCCTTCGGTCCGCTCGGGGCCGACGAGGTGGAACTGCTGCTGGCCCCGCACCCCGGTACGGCAGCCCGCCCCATCTCCAAGGGGGCGTCCGGCGGTGAGCTGTCCCGGGTGATGCTCGCGGTCGAGGTGGTCTTCGCGGGGTCCGATCCCGTACCGACGTATCTCTTCGACGAGGTCGACGCCGGGGTCGGCGGCAAGGCCGCGGTGGAGGTGGGCCGGCGGCTCGCCAGGCTCGCGAGGTCCGCGCAGGTGGTGGTCGTGACGCATCTGCCGCAGGTGGCGGCCTTCGCCGACCGGCAGCTGCTCGTCGAGAAGACCCACGACGGCTCGGTCACCAGCAGCGGTGTCACCGTCCTGGAGGGCGAGGACCGGGTACGGGAGCTGTCGCGGATGCTCGCGGGCCAGGAGGACTCGCAGACGGCACGGGCCCACGCCGAGGAGCTGCTGGCCACGGCGCGGGCGGACGGCTGAACGGGTGGACGGCTGAACGGACGGACGGCTGAACGAAGCGGGGGGGGCGGGGCTCCACGGGCTCCCGGCCCCCCACAGCGTGCTGGTGGGTGGGGGGGCGGGTGTGTGGGCTGTTGCATCACTAGT
>NZ_JBHYWP010000019.1:0-21396 GCF_042751845.1 Streptomyces sp. NPDC059398
GCAGAACTCGGCGTTCCGCGGCGGCGGGGCCTCCGTACCGCTGCCCCCTACCGGCTCAGTACGACGAGCCCGATACGCCCAGCGCGCCCGTCGGGTGCCAGACCGTCTTCGTCTCCAGGAACGCCGTGAGCCGCTCCGTGCCGGGCGTGGCCGAGAAGTCCACAGCCTGTGGACGCAGCACCCGCTTGAGGTTGTCCGCAGCCGCGATCTCCAGTTCGCGTGCCAGATCGGTGTCCGCACCTGCCAGGTCGATGGCGTTGACGTCCTGGTGCGCGGCGAGCGGTGCGGCGATCTCCGCCGTCCGCCCGGACAGCACATTGACCACCCCGCCCGGCACGTCCGATGTCGCCAGGACCTCGCCGAGCGAGAGCGCGGGCAGCGGGGACTTCTCGGATGCGATGACGACCGCGGTGTTCCCGGTCGCGATGACCGGCGCGACGACCGACACCAGGCCGAGGAACGACGACTCCTGCGGGGCGAGCACCGCCACCACGCCGGTCGGCTCCGGGGTCGACAGATTGAAGAACGGCCCCGCGACCGGGTTCGCCCCGCCCGTGATCTGGCCGATCTTGTCGGTCCACCCCGCGTACCAGACCCAGCGGTCGACCGCCGCGTCCACCACGGCGCCCGCCTTCGACTTCGAGATGCCGTCGGCGTCCGCCACTTCGCGTACGAACTGGTCCCGGCGGCCCTCCAGCATCTCGGCCACCCGGTAGAGGACCTGGCCCCTGTTGTACGCGGTCGCGCCCGACCAGCCGCCGAACGCCTTGCGCGCGGCGACGACCGCGTCCCTGGCGTCCTTGCGGGAGGACTTCGGGGCGTTGGCCAGCCAGTTGCCCTTGGGGTCGGTCACCTCGTACACGCGCCCGCTTTCGGAGCGGGGGAACTTGCCCCCGACGTACAGCTTGTAGGTCTTGAAGACGCTCAGCCGGTTCTGCTGCTCGGTGCTCATCAGCGCTTGCCCTCCGGGCTCGACGGGGCGAGGTACGCCTCCAGGCCGTGCCGGCCGCCCTCGCGGCCGTAGCCCGATTCCTTGTAGCCGCCGAAGGGCGAGGTCGGATCGAACTTGTTGAACGTGTTGGCCCACACCACACCGGCCCGGAGCCTGTTCGCGACCGCGAGGATGCGCGAACCCTTCTCCGTCCAGATACCGGCGGACAGGCCGTACTGCGTGTTGTTGGCCTTGGCGACGGCCTCGTCGGGCGTACGGAACGACAGCACCGACAGGACCGGGCCGAAGATCTCGTCGCGGGCGACGGTGTGCGCCTGCGTGACGCCGGTGAAGAGCGTCGGCGCGAACCAGTAGCCGGACGTGGGGAGTTCGCACGCGGGCGACCAGCGCTCGGCGCCCTCCGCCTCGCCGGTCTCCACGAGCTTCTGGATACGGGCCAGCTGCTCGGCCGAGTTGATCGCACCGATGTCGGTGTTCTTGTCGAGCGGGTCGCCGAGGCGCAGGGTGGCGAGCCGCCGCTTCAGCGCGTCGAGCACCTCCTCCTGCACCGACTCCTGGACCAGCAGCCGCGAGCCCGCGCAGCAGACCTGGCCCTGGTTGAAGAAGATGCCGGTGACGATGCCCTCGACGGCCTGGTCGACGGGCGCGTCGTCGAAGACGATGTTCGCGCCCTTGCCGCCCAGCTCCAGGGTGACCTTCTTGTCGGTCCCCGCGACGGAGCGGGCGATGGCCTTGCCGACGGCGGTGGAGCCGGTGAAGGCCACCTTGTCGACGTCCGGGTGCCCGACGAGTGCGGCGCCCGCGTCCCCGTAACCGGGGAGGATGTTGACGACGCCCTTCGGCAGGCCCGCCTGGCGGCAGATGTCCGCGAAGAACAGCGCGCTCAGCGGGGTCGTCTCGGCCGGCTTGAGCACCACGGTGTTGCCGGTGGCGAGCGCCGGGGCGATCTTCCAGGCGAGCATGAGGAGTGGGAAGTTCCACGGGATGACCTGGCCCGCGACGCCCAGCGGCCGGGGATTCGCACCGAAGCCCGCGTGGTCGAGCTTGTCGGCCCAGCCCGCGTAGTAGAAGAAGTGCGCGGCGACCAGCGGGAGGTCCGCGTCGCGGGTCTCCTTGATCGGCTTGCCGTTGTCCAGGGTCTCCAGGACGGCCAGCTCGCGCGAGCGCTCCTGGATGATCCGGGCGATACGGAAGAGGTACTTGGCGCGCTCGGAGCCGGGCAGCGCCGACCACTTCACGAACGCCTTGCGGGCCGCCTGCACGGCGCGGTCCACATCGGCGGTGCCCGCGCGGGCGACCTCGGAGAGGACCTCCTCGGTGGACGGGCTGACCGTCTTGAAGACCTTGCCGTCCGCCGACTCGGTGAACTCGCCGTCGATGAAGAGCCCGTAGGAGGGGGCGATGTCGACGACGGAACGCGACTCGGGGGCCGGTGCGTACTCGAATGCGGATGACAGAGCCGCGGATGAGAGTGTCATGGTGATTCAGTCCACCGTCACGTAGTCGGGACCGGAGTAGCGGCCGGTGCTGAGCTTCTGACGCTGCATCAGCAGATCGTTCAGCAGGCTGGAGGCGCCGAAGCGGAACCAGTGGCTGTCCAGCCAGTCGGCTCCCGCGGTCTCGTTGACCAGCACCAGGAACTTGATCGCGTCCTTGGTGGAGCGGATCCCGCCCGCGGGCTTCACCCCGACCTGGACGCCGGTCTGCGCGCGGAAGTCGCGGACCGCCTCCAGCATCAGCAGGGTGTTGGCGGGGGTGGCGTTCACCGCGACCTTGCCGGTCGAGGTCTTGATGAAGTCCGCGCCCGCCATCATGCCGATCCAGGAGGCCCGGCGCATGTTGTCGTACGTGGACAGCTCACCGGTCTCGAAGATCACCTTCAGCCGGGCGTCCGTGCCCCCGGGGCGTGCGCACTCGGCCTTGACGGCCTGGATCTCCTCGAACACCGAGAGATAGCGGCCGGAGAGGAACGCGCCCCGGTCGATCACCATATCGATCTCGTCGGCCCCCGACGCGACGGCGTCCCGCACATCGGCGAGCTTGACCGGCAGCGCGGCCCGGCCGGCCGGGAAGGCGGTGGCGACGGACGCGACCTTGACGTCCGCACCGTTCAGCGCGGCCTTCGCGGTGGCGGCCATGTCCGGGTAGACGCAGACGGCGGCCGTCATCGGGGTCGTACGGTCGGTCGGGTCGGGGTGGACGGCCTTGGCGGCGAGCGCCCGGACCTTGCCCGGCGTATCGGCGCCTTCCAGCGTCGTCAAGTCGATCATCGAGATGGCCAGGTCGATGGCGTACGCCTTCGCCGTGGTCTTGATCGAACGGGTGCCGAGGGCTGCGGCGCGCGCTTCGAGGCCGACGGCGTCGACGCCGGGCAGCCCGTGCAGGAAGCGGCGCAGCGCGCTGTCGGATGCGGTCACGTCGGCGAGACCGGCGGCGGATGCGGCGTCTCCCGGGCGGGAGGCAGCTCCTTCGCCGGGGGCGCCGGGGGAGGGGGCGGTGGTGGGCATGGTCACCAGGGGAGCATATCTACGCGCGTAGCGACCTGTACAGGGGGAGGCCGCTGTCGTACTGGACACGGCGTGCGGTGGCGGGGTGGCGGAAGTTCCGGGGTCCGGTTCCGTCGGCCGGGCCCCGGGGTCCCGGAGGCGGTCGGTGTCGGTGCCGGGGCGGCCATGACCGTACGGCGACCGGGCCGCGACCCCAAGGCGACCGGACCGCGACCGTACGGCGTCACGATGCGAGCGAGGCCCGGCCCCGGACGGCCGGGCCGGGCGGACGGTCACACGGTCGGGCTTCCGGGGGTGCGGGCGGTCCGGCGCAGGGTCCGGCGTACGGCCTTGCGGAGCCAGTGGTGGGCCCCGTCGGCTCCGTGCCGGGGATGCCACGCCATGCCCACGGTCAGCGGGGGCAGCGCCAGGGGGATGTCGAGGAGGCGCAGCCCGAGTGCGGTGGCGTGGTCGGTGAGAGGGGAGGGGGCGGCGCCGGGCGGCGCGGCCGGTACGAGACAGACGATGTCGCTGCGGATGGCGAGAGCCATCGCGTCCAGATGGCCGGGGAGGGTGACGCTGACCCGCCGGTGGAGGTTCTGCTCGGCGAGTGCGGTGTCCAGGGGGCCGGTGAACCGGCCACGGCGGCTCACCGCGACATGGTCGGCGGCGGCGAGCCGGGCCGGGGTGAGCGGCCCTTCGGTGAGCGGGTGTCCGGGCCGGACGGCCGCCATCATGCGCAGGCCGGCCAGCTCTTCGACCCGGGTCTCGGGGTCCACATGGTCGATGGATCCGATCTCCAGGTCGACCCGGCCGTCGCGCAGGGCGGTTCCGGCCTCCAGCTCCTCGGCCCGGAACCGGAACGAGACCCCCGGTGCCTCCTCCTTGGCCAGCCGCAGCAGCCCGGGTGCCAGTGCCGCGCCGATCAGGTCGGCGGCCTGGACGGTGAAGGTGGAGCGCAGGCCGGCGGGGTCGACGGCCGCGCCGGGGCTGAGCAGCGCTCTGAGGCTGCCCACCACCGCTGCGGCTTCGTCGCGCAGGGCCTGGGCGCGCGGGGTGGGGACCATGGTCTGCCCGGCCCGGACCAGGAGGGGGTCCTGGAGGATACGGCGCAGCCGGGCGAGGGTGCGGCTCATGGCGGCGGGCGAGGTGTGCAGCCGGGCGGCGGCGCGGGTGACGCTGTGCTCGGCCAGCAGGGCGTCAAGGGCGAGGGCGAGGTTGGCGTCGAGGACCGGATCGGGGCTGCTCACCAGGGTTATTCCATTTCCGTCAATGATTGCGTGCTGAAGTTCCCATTGTGGCAACACCGCTCTCCTTCGCAGGATGGGGGTGTCCCCGCTCCTTCACCGGACGGGGTCCCACTCCCGTACGACCAGCGAGGTTTTCATGATCGTCATTACCGCTCCCACCGGGAACATCGGCCGTTCCCTGCTCTCCCGGCTCCTGGAGTCCGCCCCCGCCGCGGGCGAGGAGCTGCGTGTGATCGTGCGCGACCCCGCCCGGCTGCCGGAGGCGGTGCGCGGACGCGTGGACGTGGTCACCGGCTCCCACGGGGACGCCGCGGTGCTCGACCGGGCCTTCGAGGGTGCGGACGCCGTGTTCTGGCTCGTCCCGCCGGACTCCTCGCTCACCCCGGAGGACGCGTACAGCGGCTTCACCCGCCCTGCCGTGAAGGCGCTCGCCGCCCACGGCGTGGGCCATGTCGTCGGCGTCTCCGCGCTCGGCCGCGGCACCGCGCTCGCCGGCCGCGCCGGGCTGGTCACCGCGTCCCTCGCGATGGACGACCTCATCGCCGGTACGGGCGTCGCCTACCGGGCCCTGGCCAACCCGTCCTTCTTCGAGAACCTCCTGGAGGAGGCCGGATCGATCCGCGACAAGGGCGTCTTCACCGACAACGTCGAGGCCGACCGCAAGGCCCCCCTCGTCGCGGTGGACGATATCGCGGCCGTCGCCGCCGGCCTGCTCCTTGACCGTTCGTGGACCGGCACCGACAGCGTCCCGGTCCTCGGCCCGCAGGACCTGTCGCCCAACGACCTGGCCCGCATCATGACCGCACAGTTCGGCCGCCCCGTCCGCTACGAACGCGAGCCGCTCGACGAGATGCGGAGCACCCTCGTCGGCTACGGCCTCAACGAGGCGTTCGTCCAGGGCATCGTCGACATGAAGCGGGCCAAGGACCAGGGGCTGGACGCCGGTGTCACCCGTACCCCGGAGACCGCGTCGCCCACCGGCTTCGAGCAGTGGTGTGCCCGGACCCTCAAGCCCGCGGTCCTCTCCTGACCGTCACGCACACCCCGCACACCCATCCCGGCCCGACCGTCACGCACACCTTTTCTGGAGACATCCCGATGCCCGCTGCGACAACCGAACCGCCGGTCACGGCGTTCATGCTCGTCAAGACCACACCCGAGTGGCTCGCTCTGACCGTCCAGGAACGTGTGGACGCCTTCACCACCGAGGTCCTGCCCGCGATCGAGGCGCGGACCAGCGGCGTGCGGTCGCGCTTCTACGACACGGAGTTCTACTCCGCGCGCGTCACCGACGTCTGGGTGTGGGAGGCGGAGGACCACCACGCCTACCAGCTCCTCATCGACGCCCTGCGCGAAACCCCGTTCTGGGACCGCTACTTCGAGGTCGTCGACCTCCTCGTCGGCACCGAGAACGGCTACGCGCGCACCTATGGCCTGGAACCCGTCGCCACGGTCACCACCTGACACACCGGCGGCGAGCAGACCGGAAGAGGGGAGGCGCAGTCTCGGCCCGGCCCGGGGCGGGCGTTACGGCGGGGTCCGGTCCAGGCCGAGCGTTACGGCGGGTCCGGTCCAGGCCGAGCGGTACGGCGAGGTTCAGCCCACGGCGAGGAGTACGGCGAGCAGCACCGCGCCCGCCACGCTCGGGGCCATGATCTCGTACGCCCAGCGGACCTCGGGCGAGCCCTGCGCCGTCGGGCGGTCGTTGCCGCGCTCCGAGAGTTCTCGCAGCTCGGCGACCGACTGGTCGGACGGCGCACGGCCCTGGTCCACGTCGGCGCCCTGTGCGAACGGGTTGCGGCTCCGCTGCTGCCCGGCACCGGAGGCCGCCCGCATCTGCTGCACGTTGGCGCGCTTCCGGCGCCGCAGCGAGACCGGCACGGCCCACAGCTGGTACTTGCTGCCGCCGGCGAACGCCTCCGTGGAGTACGTGGCGCGGATGTCGTCGACGCACGCCCAGGGGAGCGTGATCGAACGGAAGGGGTTACGGATCCTGAGCCGGTCGTCGTTGGCGTACACGGCGGGCCGCAGCGTGAAGGCGATCACCAGCGGAAGCACGAGCAGCAGTCCGGCGAGCGCCAGCCAGGGTGCGTTGCCGTGGCCGTTGACGAGGGCGTCGATGCCCAGCCAGAGAGCGAGGGCGATCAGCAGCACACCACCCGCCAGCCCGGCGAGTGACCGGTAGACACGGTCGGCGTAGGCCGCACCGGGGGGCTTCGGCGTGGGGTGCTCAGGGGTCATGCACCGATTCTGCCTGACGGGTCGGGCGGGGGCGGCACGGCGGTCGGTCCCGCGGAGATTCCGCCGAGGTCCCGCTGAGGCCCGGCTGAGGCCCGGCTGAGTCCCGCTGAAGATGACAGCCCGGCCGGGGCTGTCCACGATGGTGGGGGACACCGGTCCGGCCGGCGCCCCGCTCTCCGTACCGGTCACGGTCACGTCTCGGGATGTTTCGGCCTTCGGGAAGGACCCGCCCCATGACCAGCACATCCGGCGCCGACGCCGTCCTCGGCGGACTGGACGGCATCCGTACCGATCTTGAGGACTTCTACCGGGACCTGCACGCCCACCCCGAGCTGGGCCTGGCCGAGCGGCGGACCGCGTCGCGGGTGGCCTCGCGGCTGCGGGAGTGGGGGTACGAGGTCACCGAGGGGATCGGCTCCACCGGGGTGACCGGGGTGCTGGCCAACGGCGACGGCCCCACCGTGCTGCTGCGCGCCGACATGGACGCGCTCCCGGTCAAGGAGGACACCGGGCTGCCGTACGCGTCGACGGAGACCACCACGGACGCCGACGGCGCGGAACAGCCGGTGATGCACGCCTGCGGGCATGACACCCATGTCACCTGCATGCTCGGCTTCGCCCGGCTGATGGCCGCAGCTCCGCACGCGTGGCGGGGCACGCTGACCGTGCTGTTCCAGCCGTCCGAGGAGAAGGGCGACGGCGCTGACGCGATGGTCGACGACGGCCTCACCGACCGGATCCCCCGCCCGGACGTGGCACTCGGCCAGCACGTCCTGCCGTACCCGGCGGGCTATGTGGGGGTGCGCGCGGGCTCGTTCCTGGCGGCGGCGGACAGTCTGCGCATCACGCTGTACGGGCGCGGGGGCCATGGCTCGATGCCGCAGTTCGCGGTCGACCCGGTGGTCCTCGCGGCGCTGTGCGTGGTGCGGCTCCAGACGGTCGTCTCGCGCGAACTGGCCGCCACCACGCCCGCCGTGCTGACGGTCGGCAGCATCCAGGCGGGCGCGAGCCCGAACGTCATCCCGGACAGCGCCGTCATCCTGCTGAACGTGCGGACGTACGACGAGACGACCCGGAGCCAGGTCCTTGACGCGATCGAGCGCTGCGTACGGGCGGAGGCGGTCGCGTCGAACGCGCCGAAGGAGCCGGACATCGAGCACATCACCTCGTTCCCGGCCACCGTGAACGACGCGGACGTCGCGGACCGGCTGGCCAGGGCGTTCGCCACGCACTTCGGGGACGACGCGGGGACGATCGATCTCCAGACGGCCAGCGAGGATTTCAGTCAAATTCCGCGTGCCTTCGGTGTGCCGTTCGCGTACTGGGGCTTCGGGGGCGCGGACCCGGAGAAGTTCGCTGCGGCGGTCCGCAACAACACGGTGGCCCAGGACATCCCGGTCAACCACAGCCCGCACTTCGCCCCGGTGATGCAGCCGACCCTGGATACGGGGGTGGCCGCGCTGACGGTCGCGGCACTGGAGTGGCTGGGAACGGAAACGGGGACGGGAACGGGGACGGGGAGGGGAGCGGGGCCGTCCGGCGAGGGTGGCTGACGCGGTACGGCGGTGCTGATGCCGGGGCCCGGAGGAGCGGCCAGGACGGCACGACGGTCACCAACCGGTGTACAGAACCCGTACACGGAACGAACGCGAGACGAGAAACACCTTCCATGAGGGTCATGGGGCAGTCGATACTGTGGGGAGAGCAAGGCCCCGCCGGATGCCCCGACTTGCCACGCACCCGGTGTCAGCACGAGCACGGAAAGGACACCGGTGGGTAGTAACACTGCTTTCGACGACCGGACGACGCAGCCGGCCGTTCCACGGCCCCGGCCTCTCATACGCGGCGCGGAGAATCTGGCGGGGGCGCCGGACCGCCACAGCATCGGACCGATGATGGGGTCCATACAGGCGCTCGCCGGCAACAAGGCCGCGTCCGCCGTCGTCCAGCGTCTCGCGGGGAACGACGAGACGGCGAAGCCCGCCGATGAGCAGGCCAAGCCGGAGGCGAAGAAGAAGTCCCGTACCGGGCTGCACATCCGGGAGCGGATCGCCAGCGCGCTGGAGAAGGCCAACAAGCACCTCGACGTCCTCGACACCTTCGTCCTGCGCGGCATGGTCCCGGCCAACGCGGAGATGAACTGGAAGTCGTCCGCGAACGCCGACACGCATTTCTCGGAGCAGGCCGGCGCCTCCACCGCCGCGGCCGGTGCCGAGATGGGGCTCACCGACGGGGTCACGGCGGTCAACAACGTCATCGACGCACGCAAGGCGTACAAGGAGTCCAAGGAGAACCCGACGGGTCCCTCCTCCCACGCTCCGCGCAAGAAGTACCCCTCCAAGATGCTCGACGCGATCCAGAACACGGCGACCGACGCCTCCGACTTCATCGGCGTCGCCAAGAACGCTCTGCATGCGGAGGGCCTCGTGACGGCGGCGAGTGTCGCCGAGGCCGGGAGCGGGATGATCGGCGCCGTCGCGGGCGTCAAGAGCGTCCGTGCGGCCCGCCGGTTCGGGCTGACGACGCGCAAGTACCAGAACGTCAAGAAGATCGACGTGCCCGCGCCGGTGCAGGAGCCCGAGATCAACCGGCTCCGTGATGCGGAGGTGGAGAGCCACTGGGCGCTCGCGCAGGCGTATGTCGCGCTGGAGCGTGCCCACGAAGGCGACGACGAGAGCCTCGCGGACCGGCTGGGTGCCGCCCTGGACCAGACCAGTGCGGCCTTCACGAGCATCGAGAAGGCCGCCGACGACGTCAAGAAGGCACAGGACACCAACGCCCTCAACACAGGCCGGGACTACACGCTGGCGAAGCAGCGCAACAAGCTCTGGAAGCAGGGGGTCGGCGCGCTCGGGGACGGCGTACGGTCGGCCGGCGGCGCGGTCGCGATCGCGGCGGCCGCCACGGGAACGCTGGCGAGCAACCCGGTCGGCTGGGGCCTGGCCGCGACAGCGGCGGGTCTGCTGCTCTCGGTCACCGCGTACAAGGCCGGGCGTGCCGGCATGAAGCGCTACGAGGGCGCCCGCCACCCCGAGCGCTGGGCCCCGCCCACGGAGGAGGGCGAGCAGGCGACAGCCGCCGAGCCCGCCTCCCGCGGGGACGCCCTCAAGGAAGCGCTGAAGTTCTGGAAGAAGGCCGAACACAGCAAGCGCGACGCCATGGCGCGCACCATTTACGGCCTCGCCGCGGGCCCCGAGGTCCCGGCAGGCAAGGGCACATCGCCCGAACTGCGCACCTCGGCCCGGGAACTGCTCGTCGCGCTGAAGTCGGGCCCCGGGAACCTGCATATGACGGAGGAGGCGTGGGTTGCGTCCCTGAACGACCCCGCCGACGCCGAGAAATGGCACAAGGAGATCGCCAACCAGCTCGCGTCGAGCTGAGGGTGGCCGGTTGGCCGGTCGCCCGGTGCCCGGTGCCCGGACAGGGACCGCGGGGCGCCCAGCGGGTCCGGTACACGCGGGGGCGCCCTGCGGGACTGGTACACGCAGGGCGTTCAGCGAGGCCGGTACACGCAGGGCGCCCTGCGGAGCTGATACACGCGGGGCGCCCAGCGAGGCCAGTAAACGCGCAACACGCAGGGCGCTCAGCGGGGCTGGTAGCCGACCCTCCCGAGGGGCCAGTCCGATGCCAGCCAGGCCGTGACGGCCGCGTACAGGGGCGCGTCCAGCCCGGCCCGGTCGGCGCGCACCCAGGAGCGGACATCGGTGTCGTGGTCGTCGCCACGGGCGGGATAGATGTAGACGCACCCGATCACCTCACCGCTCGCGGGCTCGATGACGGTGTACGTGAATCCGCGGCGCCGGACGAAGTCGTCCGCGTGCCCCCGCAGATCGGCGAGGTTGGCCTCCAGGGACATCCCGTCCACGGGAGGCCACTCCCGGCCCTGGAAGCCCGGGGTCGCCCGGATGTGCTCGATGCTGCCGGTCCAGGCGGCGTGGTCGGCGGCGTTGTGCTGGGGACCCAGGGGTTCCAGACGGAACTGCGGGGTTGTCAGGTCCGAGGGGACCACGAAGTCATCGGGTACGAACGGGTGTTGGCTCATGGGGCCGAGGCTAGCGCCGCATCGGACAACGTTCGCCCTGCTGATGTCTGCTGATGTCTGCTGGTGTCAGCCCGTGCCGAGTGGTTCGGTTTCCTCGGTTTCGAGCTGGTGGTCGGCCCAGATGTAGCTTTCGGGAAGCAGATCGGTGAGGGAGACGGTCCGGAGCCGCTTGCCTGTCCCGACGATGACCTGCAGGGCCGGGAAGTAGTCGAGAAGGACCTGACGGCACCGTCCGCACGGGGGACGACTCCTCGGTCGCGGTCGCCCACGGAGACGATCGTGTTCAGCTCGTAGGCGCCCTGGGCGGCTGCCGTGCCGAGGAGAACCAGCTCGGCACAGGGGCCGCCGGTGAAGTGGTAGACGTTCACTCCGGTGACGATCCGGCCGTCCGGTACACGGGCCGCGGCTGCCATGGTGTGGTTGTCGCCCCGGCAGCGCGTACGTGCGATGTGGGCCGCGGCCTCGATGAGTTCATGGTCGACGCGATCGGTCTGCGTGGTCATCATCTCCGCCTTCGTGAGGTGTCTGGCCACGTTGACCCGCGTGACGATGGTGCGCAAGCAAATATCGGCTGCCTCCCAGCTCTCCGGGGTTCTCCGGGCTGCGCAACGGCATGGCAGTCACCGCTCGTGGCCTTGCCAGCGATCCTGACCGGCAACATCACGGTCTCCGCTGGAGTACCGGGTCACGCGGGCCACCCGGATTTTTCATCCCGTGGCGGTCAGTCGGCTCCGTGGCCCGTGGGGGACAGGCGGGTGGCGGCGATGTTGAGGTGCATGCCGGACGGGATACGGCCGTCGGCGTCCAGCAGAGCCGGGGCGGCGCTGAGGAATTCGGCGCGCAGGCTCGCGGTCTGCTCCTGGTCGAGCACCACCGTGTTGTAGAAGGTCTCGGTGGCGGAATTCCAGACCTCCTCCGGGGTGCCGCCCATGTCGATGACGACGGTCTCCCAGCTCACCGGCGCGAACCCGGCAGGCCCGAACAGTTCGTCCAGGCCCTCCCGGGTGCGGGCCCTGCGGTCGCCGAGCCGGGGCATGGACCGCTTCGGAGCCGCCGCCTCGAAGTAGGGGCGCGCGAGGTCCAGGAACAGGCTCAGGGCCTGGCCGTCGACGGCCCCGCCGCCGACGGCGACGGCGAGCCGCCCGCCGGGCGCCAGTACCCGGGCCGTCTCGGCGGCGATCCGGTCCACGTCGTGCATCAGCATCAGCGCCATGTGCGACACCACGGCGTCGAAGGAGTCGTCGGCGAAGGGGAGTTCCTGGGCCCGCCCTTGCCGTAGGTCCGCGCGGGCGAGAGCTGGACGTACCCGGGCCAGTGCGAGTTCCTCGTCCGCCAGGTCGATGCCCGTCAGTTCCTCGGCACCGGCCGTGGCCAGCACCTCCAGCAGGGCCCCGTCCGCGCAGCCGAGGTCGAGCACCCGGCTGGCTCCGGCGACCTCGGCGGCCAGCACCTGGTAGCCGGTCCTGCCGTCGGCCAGCGGTGCCCGCTCCGCGTGGACCGACTGGCGCCCGGGGCCGCTGTTGTGGAAGTCGCGCAGGAACGACTCGGCGGCGTCGGCGCCGGAATTCCGGGGTACGGGGGTCGCGGTCATCCTCGGGAGACTACAAGGAGAGCGCCGAAGCCGAACGTGCCTTTCCTGAACGGGCTTTCCCCGCCGGGCGATCGCGGGCGGGCGGCGCTCAGCGTTCTGCACCCCCGGTCAGAGTACGGCCCGCACGATGAGGGTGCCGATGTGTCCGGGCTCGGGAGCGTCGAGCACGTGCGCGGTCGCCTCGCGGAAGCCCGCGCGCAGCAGCAGGTTCTCCCACTTGCGGGGGGTGTAGCTGTAGCGGTAGGTGAACATCGCCTTCCCTGCGAAGCCGCCCTTGTACATGCCCTGCGGTCCGTATGCGCCGGGAATGGCCGGGGGCTGTGAGAAGACCAGGACACCCCCCGGCCTCAGTCGTCGGGCAATCAGCGGAAAGAGCTTCGCCGGATCGGTGAACCAGACAGCGCCGAAGATCGAATAGATGGCGGCGTACGTCTCCGGGCTGTCCCGCAGATGTTCGAGCACTTCGCCGCAGACGATGTCCACGCCGAACGGTCCCCAGCGCTCCATGGTCTTCTCCACCATCACCGGGGACAGATCCAGACCTTTCGCGGTCACCCCACGCTGGGCGAGGTACGCGAGGGCGCGGCCGGTGCCGCAACCGATCTCCAGGACGGTCCCGGCGTCTGCCAACAACTCAGGGCCGGGGCCATGACCTGCGTACTGCGTCCAGTGAAAAACCGGTGGGGCGTCGTCCTTGAACGCCGACTCGGCGAACGTGTTCCACAGCTCGGTCTCCGCTGCGATGTCGTGCTGCGCGGGCAATGAACTCCCTTTTCTACGTGTGGGTTCGTCCCTGCCTCGCCCGGCGGGTGAGGCAGAGGCCTGGCCCGGTACGCCTCAGTGACTGTCCGGGGCCTTGCTGTCACACGGTCAGCATTCTGCACCCGGCCGCAATACCGTGGGGGCCTCCACACCGACCAGGACGGTCACAAGCAGGATGGTGTGAGGCAAGCCACAGGATCCCCCGCGGAACCCCTGATGGCCCGCGGAGAGACAACAGGTGTGAGGGACACAGACGACGGAGACGGCAACGGAGACGGTATGCGTGCGCGCATCCGGGCGGGGGACCGCCAGGCGTTCGCCGAGCTCTACGAGGAACACGCGCGGCCGGTCTACAACCACGCCCTGCGGCTGACCGGCAACTGGTCGACCGCGGAGGAGGTGATGTCCGAGACCTTCCTGGCCGCCTGGTCGCACCGGGAACGGCTGGAGCCCGAGGGCGGTTCGCTCAGGCCCTGGCTGCTGGGGATCGCGACGCACAAGGCGTACAACGCCAACCGCGGACTGCGGCGGCGTCTGGCCTTCCTGGCCAGCCGGCCGGCCCCGCCCCCGGTGCCCGACTTCGCGGAGGAGGCGGCCGGCCGACTCGACGACTCCCGCAGACTGGCCGCGGTCCACGCCGCGCTGAGCGGACTGCGCCGCCAGGAACGCGAGGTGCTCGCCCTCTGTGTGTGGGCGGGGCTGGACTACGCGCAGGCCGCCGAGGCGCTCGGGGTGCCGGTGGGCACCGTACGGTCGCGTCTCTCGCGGGCCCGCGTCCGCCTCGGCAGGCTCAGCGAAGAACATCAGGAACGTCAGGAACGGCGGGAACAGCGGGAACCGCGGAAGGGCCGCGGAGAGGGAAGAAGTGAAGCCGCCTTCGCGGCCCTGCCCCTTCGGGAGGAGAACTCATGAACGCCGCCGAACCGCCCCGTCCCGGCCCCCAGCCGGACGACGTGGAGGAACTGGCCCGACTGCTGCCGCGGTCCGTGGAGTTCGACCTGCCCGCCGGGCGTCACCTCCATCACAAGGACATCCTGATGCAGCACATCGACCACGACCGCGACGCCAACGCCGAGCAGGCCACGGCCCCGCTCGCCCCACCGCTCCGGCGCAGGCTGCTGCGGCCCGCCGTGCTCGTACCGGCCGCCTCGCTGGCCCTGGCCGCGACCCTGACCGTCACCCTGACCGGCGGCGCGGGCGGCGGCGCAGGCAACGCCCCCACCCAGGCGTCGCAGAGCGCCCCGCAGGCCGTCACCGTGCTGCACCGGATCGCCGACGCCTCCCTGAGGACCGACGTCACACCGGTCAAGGACAGCCAGTTCGTCTACGTCCGTACCCTCGTCCAGGAGAACACCGGACTCCTCGGCGACGGCCCCGTGAAGCTGCGCAAGCCTTACAAGAGCGAGCGGTGGATGGCACAGGACCCGGCCCCCGTCACCGTTACCGGCTGGATGCGCAGCACCGGCAAGACCGCCATGATGTCCGGTGAGACCATCCCGATCGAGACATCCGTCCCCGACGGCTCGAAGAGCAGTGGCGCCGAGGCCCCCGGCTTCCAGCGGCCCACCTACCGGTGGCTGGCTTCTCTGCCGACCGACCCCAAGGCGCTTCTGAAGGTGCTGACCTCGCACAGCGGGGCGGGCGAGCACGAGTCCAAGGACCAGGCGGTTTTCGAGCTGATCGGGGACCTGCTGAACGAGAACCTCATGCCTGCCGAGAACGCCGCGGCCTTCTACCGCGCCATGGCCGAGATACCCGGTGTACGGGAGGTCCCCGACGTGACGGACACGGCCGGCCGCCACGGCATCGGCATCACCCGCGACGACGACTCCTCCGCGAGCCGCGACGAGTGGATCTTCGACAAGCACAGCCTGGCCCTCATCGGCTCGCGCTTCTACACCACGGCGGACAAGAAGCCCGGTAAGGCGAACGTCCTGGCCGGCTCCACGGCCATCCTCCAGAGCGGCATCGTCGACCAGCACGGCATGGTGCCGGAGAAGGGCGGCGACGACACCTCGGCCGCAGGCTGACCCACCGGCACGCTCTCGCCCGGCTGTCGCGGCGGGCCGCCCGTGCCCCGACGGGAAATCCCCGCCGGGGCACGGCGCGTCGGCGATCTTCTCAACTGGCATCAGACGGCGCGCTCCCCGTGGGCGGAACCGACCAGATCGCGCAGGTGGTCGACGGCCGTCCGCAGCGCTTCCAACTCCGCCAGACGCTCCGCGTTCCGCTCGGCGACCGCGGCGTTCAGCCCCGCGAAGAAGCGGGTGCGGTACGCGAGGTCCGACTCGATCCGTTGCAGTTCCGCGAACAGGGCGGGCAGGCCGGGTCGTTGCGGGTTCAGTACGCGCATGAGGCGGGGGAGCCGCCGCCGCAGGTGGACCTGTACGACGCCTGCGGCGAACACCAGCCGCACCAGGGAGAGCGTCACGGCTGCCGTCCTCCGTGCCGGGCCTGCCAGTGCCGCCTGCGCAGGACCCGGCAGTCGGTCTCCCTGCTCGGATCGTGCTCGGCCCTGGCGACCGCTTCGGCGAGGTCGAACTCCTCGCATTCCCTGCATGATTCGGCCTCTGGCTCGTCGCCCGGCGGGGTACCCGTGGAGGTCACGATTCCAGCCTCCTGCGGTTCCGGCTGCGCGCGTTGATCCGTGCGTTCTCGGCGGTAAGGCGTTCCGCGCTGGTCGGGGGTCGTACGTGTTCGGGCGCGGCCTCCCACTCCGGCCCGCCGCCGACCGGCCGCAGCGACCAGTACGGCCCGGCCGGCCCGCGGAACTCCCCGGTGCGATTGCCGTGCGCCGTATCCACCATGAGCGCACCGAGATCCGGGACGTGCGGCGGTTCCGCCCCATCCGGGCTGTTCTGTACGGACATTGCCGCTCCTCTCCGTAGTCATTCCACTACCAAGGCGGCTCAGAGTGGCCTAGAGTCGAGGTGTCTTCAACGTTCCGCTGGGGGAGGACACATTGGTAAACCGCAAGGAGTTGAACCCCGAAGCGAGTCCGGCAGAGGCGTTCGGGGCACGGTTACGCAGATTGCGCGAGGCGCGTGGCTGGACCCAGGACGAATTCGCCACGCTGGTCGGCTACTCGGGCAGACACATTTCGGCAGTTGAAACTGGTCGCAAACCGCCAACTCTGCGTTTTACGCGCTGTACCGATGTCGCGTTCGGGACCGTGGACACCGCTGATTCGTTCGAGCGCGAGTGGCGCGAGATGCGGAACGGGTCGCTGCTGGAGGGCTTCCCGCAGTACGTCGGGTACGAGGGGCGCGCGGTGGAAATCCGCATGTTCACCCTGGGAATCGTTCCTGGCCTGCTCCAGACTCCCGAGTACGCGCGGGCAGTGGTGGATGGTGCCACGCAGAGGGGTGCCATTACGCCCGATCAAGCTGACGAGCGGGTCGCATTCCTGGCCGAGCGGCAGGCGGCACTCGCGCGTTCCCGGCCGCCCATGCTGTTTGTGACTCTCGATGAGAGCTGCATTCATCGGCCTGTCGGCGGCACTGCTGTCATGGAGGCCCAGTTGAGGCGTCTGGCCGAGTTCGCGGAGCTGCCGAACACGCTCTTGCAGGTAGCGCCGTACAAGATAGGCGAGCGACGCCCGTTCGACATGCCCGTCATCCTCCTGACGCTGCCGGATCGGTCCGTTGTCAGCTACGCCGAATCCCAGGCCCAGGGATATGTGGACCGAGAGCCCAGCTCGGTGATGCCCCTGTTGACGGCCTACCATCAACTCCAGGCCGTATCGCTGTCTCAGGAGGCGTCCGTGGCCATGATCAACCAGTTGCGAAAGGGCACAACATGACGACCGAATCCCCCCGTTGGTTCACGTCCTCGTACAGCAGCAATGGTGGCGAGTGCATCGAGGTCGCCATCAACCTGGTTGCCTCAAGTGGCATGGTCCCCGTTCGTGACTCGAAGAACCCGGGTGGCCCGGTGGTGGACGTGGCCGCCGGTGCGTTCGCGTCGTTCATCACCGGCGTCAAGGCCGGAGAGTTCAGCGCCATCTGACCGTCAGACTCGGCACAACACGAGAGGGCGCAACATGACGACCGAATCCCCCCGTTGGTTCACGTCCTCCTACAGCAACAACGGCGGCGACTGCATCGAGGTCGCCACCAACCTGGTCGCCTCGCTCGGCGCGGTCCCCGTCCGTGACTCCAAGAACCCGGGCGGCCCGGTCGTGGACCTCACCGCCACCGCGTTCGCGTCCTTCGTGGCCGGTGTCAAAACCGGAGAGTTCAGGGCCGTCTGAGATCCGGCGCCGCCTATCGGTTCGGAGAAGCCCCATCGTGCAGCGGTGCACGGTGGGGCTTCTCGCTGCGGGCTCCGCCCGGTTACGCCCGTCGGCCGCCGTCCACCGACATCGCGGTGCCGGTGACGTACGACGCGGAGTCCGAGCAGAGCCACACCGCGGCAGCGGCGGCCTCCTCCGGGGTGGCCATCCGGCCCAGCGGGATGATCGCCTCCTGCATCGCGATCAGGTCGGTACCGGCCGCCACCCGTTCGAAGCCGGGCGTACGGGTCGGGCCGGGGCAGACCGAGTTGACGCGGATGCCGCGCCGCGCGTAGTCCACCGCTGCGACCTTGGTCAGGCCGACCACGCCGTGCTTGGTGGCGACGTAGGCGGGGGCGGTGGGGATCGCGTACAGGCCGCCGTTGGACGCCACGTTCACGATCGCGCCGCCGCCGCGGCTCTCCAGCGCGGGCAGCTCGTACTTCATGCACAGGAAGGTCCCGCCCATGTTGACGTAGGTGACCCGCTCGAACTCCTCCAGGCTCATCCGGTCCAACTGCCGGTGGTGGGAGTCCAGACCGGCGTTGTTCACGGCGAAGTCGAGTCCGCCGTACGTCCCGGCCGTCCGCTCCACGGCCGTGCGGACCGCGTCCTCGTCCACGATGTCGACGCGCAGCGCCAGCGCCTTCCCGCCGCTCTGCGTGATCGTCCCGGCGGTAGCGGCCGCCGTGTCCCCGTCGATGTCGGTGACGGTGACGGCGGCGCCCCGGCGGGCCAGCTCGATCGCCGCCGCGCGGCCGATTCCGCTGCCCGCACCCGTGACGAGTCCGGCCTTTCCCGCGAAGTCGTGCATGGTGATCCTCCGATGATGGCTGCTTGCTGTGCCGCACCCGGCGGGGCTCCGGCCCGTTCGGGCGCCCTGGCAGGGGGTGTCGTGCCGTGACGGCCGGGGTCATGTGAGGGGCACGACGATGCCGTTTCCGGGCCCGCCCGTCTCCGCCTCGTCCAGCAGCAGCGAGGCCAGCGTGGCCCGGGAGATCCGCGGCGGCAGCAGCGGGCGGCGCAGGTCCGCCAGCGGTACGACGCTGCGGGTGGCGCTGAGCGGGCCGTCCGTCACGTCCGGAGCGTGAAAGACCGTGGCGTCGGCCTTGAGCGCGATCTCGTCGGCCTCGGCCTTCTCGGCCAGCTCCGAGCCGACGAACATCCGCATCGCCCCCGCGTAGATCAGCCCGCCCGACCGGCGGGAGCCGCCCGACCCCAGCGCGCCCAGCCACACCGTGCGGACACCGGCCTCGGCCAGCCGCCGGGCCCCGGCGGTCAGCGCGCCCGGGCCGTCGCCCTTGCTGATGCCGATGGCCGCGACCACCACGTCCACGTCGCCGATGGCGGGAAAACCGCCCGGAACGGTGACATCCGCCTGCCGGACCTCCAGCCGCCGGGGGTCCGGAACGGGCCCGGTCGTCCCGGCCGGTGTGCGGACCAGGGCCACGACCTCATGGCCGCGCTCCAGCGCCTGGCCGACGAGGGTGGAGCCCGTGCGGCCCGATGCTCCGAGTATGGCGATGCGCATGATCTTCCGTTCTCGCTGGACAAGTGTTTACTGAACAAGTGTTGGTAACTTGGGTAAACGACTGTTGGTCAGCGCTGTCAAGGTGCGGATGCCCGGTAAGGTGAACGGGTGTTGTCCAACGGTTCACGCTGGTAGGAGGGGGGGGCGAAGATGCCGTCTGAGGAGCGGCCCGCGCCTCGTCGTCGTAATCCACGAGGGCAGGGGCAGGTGCTCAAGGACCAGCTCGTGGAGGCGGCGGCCGGGCTGCTGGCCACCCTCGACCGGCCCGAGACGCTCACCCTCCGGCAGGTCGCACGCGAGGTCGGCGTGGCACCGGCCAGCATCTACAGCCACTTCACCGACCTGAGCGCGCTGATCCAGCACGTACTGCGGCTGCGCTACCAGGAGTTGGCCCGGCTGATGGACGAAGCCGCGCAGGCCGCCGGGCCCGACCCGCTGGCCGATCTCACCGCACGCTGCGCCGCCTATGTGCGGTGGGGCGTCGGCCAGCCCGGCCACTACCGCACCCTCTTCGGCGGCCGGATGCCCGCCGACCTCGTCCCCGGTTCGGCGCACAGCGAGGGCGCCGAACCGCTCGACGCCGTCGCGGACTCCCTCGCCGCTGCCGCCGCACCCGAGCGCCGAGAGCCCACGGCGGAACGGCAGGCGCAGGCCGGCCTCATGCTCTGGACCGCCCTGCACGGCCTGGTCAGCCTCTACAACGACCACGGCACGATGCCCTGGCCGCCGCTGGACGACCTGATCACCGACGTGGTCGGCCTGCACACCGGCCGCCCGGCGGCCGAGGTCGCGGGCCTCCTGGGCCCGTGGGAGAAGTGATCCGGCCCGCGCACGGGGGGCGACGGGTGGGCGACGCGGCCCGGATGTAACGCTTTCGGGCGCCTCGGACTAGTACCGGGTGTAAGGCATCGCACCCCTGACCTGCCCTGAGGAGCCGTCCATGCCGGCGGAGCGTCCGACAGCACCACCCACGCGGGACCCGGCCGGGTTCGCCGCGTTCTACGAGCAGCATTTCGACGCCGTACTCGGGTTCGTCACCCGGCGCGTCGACAGCGCGCACCTGGCCGCCGACCTGACGGCGGACATCTTCGTGGCCGCCCTGGAGGGTGCGCACACCTACGACGCCCGTCGCGGCGCACCCGTCGCCTGGCTGTACGGGATATCCCGCAACGTCCTCCACGCCCACTTCCACGGCACCGCCCGTGAGCAGCGGGCGGTGGCCAGGATCAGCGGGCGGCGGCTGCTGGACGAGCAGGACGTCGGCGCCATCGAGGCGCGGATCGACGCCGGCCGCGCCGCCCGGCAGCTCGCCTCGGCCCACGCCGGGCTCTCCGAACCACTGCGCCAGGTGCTCGACCTGGTCGTCCTGGACGGGCTCACGGTCCGCGAGGCCGCCCAGGCGCTGGGCATCAGCTCGGCCACCGCCCGCGTACGGCTGCACCGCGCCCGCAAGGTCCTGCGTACCGCCGGCCAGACCCACGCCGCCACCCCCGACGCCCTTCTGGAGGCCGCCCAGTGAACGCCCCCGCGCACTTCAAGCAGCAGCTCGCCGACGAGCTGAACGCCCACGCGACCTCTCTCGCCGCCCCCACCGGGCACCGGACCCTGCTCCGGCCGTCCGCGTCGCGCCGCTGGGTGCCCGCCACTGTGGGCCTCGCCGCCGCGGCAGCCGCCGTGGCTGTGGCCGTCCCGCTGATGTCCGGTTCGCACAGCGCGCAGGTGGCCGAGCCCCTGCGGCACAGCACCGCAAGCACCGGCCCCTCGGCCGCCACGACACCACCGGGCAGCGGCCTGCACATCGTCAACGCCGACTACGCCGTGCGGTCCAAGCCGGGCGGCATGGTCTCCGTACAGCTGTTCAGCGCGAAGGGCGTCCCCGGTCTCCAGGCCGCGCTGGACAAGGCCGGTATCCCCGCGAAGGTGCTGGTCCCGTCCGCCTCCTGCCGGGCCACCGGCCCCACCGACCGGCCGAGCGGCAGCCTGCTGAAGGTGGCGCCGCAGTCGGGCTTCCACAGCAACGGGGTCCGCGACTTCAAGCCCAGTGCCATCGAGCCGGGGGACCATCTGCTGTTCATCGCGGACACGGGGAGCGGCCCGGTCAAGGGGCTGGCCATCAGGCTGGTGGGCCGTGCGCCCGGTTGCGTACCGCTCAACTAGCTTTTCTCATAAGGACCGTTGACGGGTGGCTGGTGGCCCGGCCGCCGAAGGTGCCGGCCCCGGCCCCCCCCCCCCAGAGGGGCGCGCGGGCGACCAGGGCACGGGCGCGGT